>DPCK01000021.1:165544-165761 GCA_003516285.1 Lutibacter sp.
ATGCTATTTACGAATCACCAAAAACGGCTTACGCCCAAAAATTAATTGACGCTATTCCAAAAGGGATTTAAACGTTAAAATGTTTAATCGTTTAATATTGTCAGTGCCTGAAACTTGAAACCTTGAGCCAATTTCAACCAACAACTAATCGCTTTTCTCTATGCTATTTTCTATTATCTATACTCCTAATTAACATTTTTTTCACTTGAATAAATTG
>DPCK01000017.1 GCA_003516285.1 Lutibacter sp.
GCTTCCGCTTTAATTGCAGCATTTACAGCTTCATTTGCAGCAGCTTTACGCTCTTCGTTCACTTTTACTTCAGCTTCAAAAGCTTTGGCGATTGCATCAGTTTCAGCTTTTGCCAAGCCTTGTTTTTTAGCGTCAATTTTACCTGCTTTTTCATCTAACCAAGTCTGAAATTTTGCTTCAGCCTGCTCTTCTGTTAAAGCACCTTTTCTAACACCACCTGCTAAATGATTTTTTAGCATCACCCCTTTATAAGATAAAATTGCTTTTGCAGTGTCTGTTGGTTGCGCTCCGTTTTGCAACCATTTTACAGCGCCATTAACATCTAAGTCGATGGTTGCTGGATTTGTGTTTGGATTGTAAGTTCCAATTTTTTCTAAATACTTACCATCTCTTGTTGAGCGCACATCTGCGGCTACGATCCAATAGAATGGTTTTCCTTTTTTACCGTGTCTTTGTAATCTAATTTTTACTGGCATATTTTTAAATTTTAAGGTACGAAACCTTGGTTATTAATTAGGGTTGCAAATATAATAAGTTAATTTCAAATAACACGTTCAATTTCAGCATATTTTATGGCAATCTTTTAAATCCAAAAAATGTTTATCCTAAAAGCACTTTCAACAATAAATTTATGTCCAAAAATGATTGATATTTTACACACAAACATACAAATGCTTAATTTATTTTGTGATTTATGCACTATTTTATAGGTTTCTGTATGAAGTCATTTGGCATTTTCTGTTTCCTTTAAACATTTAAGAAAAATTTAGGATTGTTAATAAAAAAACCCGAGGATGGAAGTCAAAAATTTATTAAATTGTTACTTTTAACAACTCATTTATCAGCAAAAAAATCAGCCAAATGTTTTTAATTTTTGACACAGAAACCACCGGTTTACCTAAAAATTGGAATGCCCCGTTTACCGACATTGACAATTGGCCAAGGTGTGTTCAAATTGCGTGGCAACTGCACGACAAGTATGGTGAATTGATTGAACAAAGAGATTTTCTGATCAAACCTGAAGGTTATAATATTCCGTATGATGTTGAACAAATTCACGGGATTTCAACGCAATTGGCCGAAGAAAATGGAGAAAATTTAGAAACTGTTTTGCAACTTTTCAATGAAGTTCTTGCCAAAACAACTTTTGTGGTTGGCCAAAATGTGAAGTTCGACCTCAATATTATGGGTTGTGAATTTCACCGAAAAAAAATGAGTACCAATTTAAATGATTTGCCGGTTTTGGACACTTGTACCGAAACTACGGCATTGCTTTGTAAATTACCAGGCGGACGAGGCGGAAAGTTTAAATATCCGACCTTAACCGAATTGCACCAATATTTATTTGAAGCTCCTTTTNNGTTATCGGCTTAAAACACATCGACCTAAAAAAAGAAAGCAAAAAATTAAAAACGACATCAGAAGAAAATTCTGAAGAAATATTACCCACAAAAGCTGCAATAAAAGTACTTGACAATGCTAATTTCGCCCATTTGCATTGCCATTCACAATTTTCCATTTTACAATCAACTTCCAGCGTAAGCAACCTGCTTCAAGCTGCCATTAAAGAAAAAATGCCGGCGGTTGCACTTACCGATACCGGCAATATGATGGGTGCCTTCTATTTTATAAAAGAAGCGCTGGATTATAACAAATCCGTTGATAATTTCAATGCAAAATTAACTGAAGGCCAGGAAGCAAAACTTCCCATAAAACCGATTTTAGGCTGCGAATTTTATGTGTGTGAAGATCATAAAGATAAATCTCAAAAAGACAACGGCTTCCACATTGTTATTTTGGCAAAAAACAAAATTGGCTATCATAATTTAGCCAAAATGTCGTCAATTTCCAACACCGAAGGTTTTTATTACATTCCGCGAATCGATAAAAACATTATTGAAAAATATAAGGAAGGTTTAATGGTGCTTTCAGGAAATTTATTTGGCGAAATCCCGAGCAAAATTTTAAATGTTGGCGAAAAACAAGCCGAAGAAGCTTTGGTTTGGTGGAAAGAACAATTTGGAGAAGATTTTTATTTGGAAGTGATGCGCCACGATCAGGAAAATGAAAATCACGTAAACGAAGTGCTTGTTGAATTTTCAAAAAAACATCAGGTAAAACTAGTTGCCACCAACAATACCTATTACACAAATCAGGAGGAATCAACGGCGCACGATATTTTATTGTGCGTAAAAGATGGTGAAAAAATAGCAACGCCAATTGGCAAAGGACGCGGTTTTAGATACGGTTTGCCCAACAACGAATACTATTTTAAATCGCAGGAACAAATGAAAAGTTTGTTCTCCGATTTGCCCGATGCCATCACCAATATTCAGGAAATTGTAGACAAAGTTGAAATTTATACCTTGGCACGGAATGTATTGCTGCCAAAATTTGCCATTCCGCAGGAATTTGTAAATCCGGAAGACGAAAAAGATGGCGGCGTAAGAGGCGAAAATGCCTATTTAAAGCATTTGACTTTTGAAGGCGCCAAAAAAAGATATGGTGAAATATTGACGGATGATCTCAAGGAACGACTTGATTTTGAACTATCGGTTATTGAAAAAACAGGCTATCCGGGGTACTTTTTAATTGTTTGGGATTTCATTTTAGAAGCCCGAAAAATGAATGTTGCGGTTGGGCCGGGAAGGGGTTCGGCGGCAGGTTCTGTTGTTGCCTATTGCTTGTGGATTACCAATATTGACCCTATAAAATACGATTTGCTTTTTGAGCGTTTCTTAAATCCGGATCGTGTGTCACTTCCCGATATCGATATTGATTTTGATGATGAAGGCCGACAAAAAGTGATTGATTTCGTGATTCAAAAATACGGTGCCAGCCAGGTGGCGCAAATTATCACTTATGGCACAATGGCTGCAAAATCTTCCATCAGAGATACCGCTCGTGTGCTCGATTTGCCTTTGTTTGATGCCGACAGAATTGCAAAATTGATTCCGCTTGTTAAACTGAAAAACATCTTTGGGGAAGATGAAAAAAGCAAAGCCATCATCAAAGGTCTAAGGTCGGAAGATTTAGACAATGTAAACGAACTTCGGAGAATTGCTGCCGGCGATGACTTGGCTGCCCAAACCATCAATCAGGCGCGTGCGCTGGAAGGTTCTTTAAGAAATACAGGAACCCACGCGTGCGGTGTGATCATTACACCCGAAAATATCACCAATTTAATTCCCATTGCCACCGCGAAAGATACCGATATGTATGTGACGCAATTCGACAACAATGTAGTGGAAAGTGCCGGTTTATTAAAAATGGACTTTTTAGGATTAAAAACCTTGTCCTTAATTAAAGACACGCTTAAAATTATCAAAGGAAAACACGGTATTGAATTGGTTCCAGACGATTTTCCTTTGGATGATCCAAAAACTTATGAACTTTTTCAACGTGGTGAAACTATTGGTATATTTCAATATGAATCTTTTGGAATGCAAAAGCATTTAAAAGCGTTGAAACCAACCCAATTTGCCGATTTAATTGCGATGAACGCCTTGTACCGCCCGGGTCCGATGGAATACATTCCTTTGTTTATTATGCGTAAACACGGGGAAGAAGCCATTGAATACGACTTGCCGGTGATGGAAGAAATTCTGAAGGAAACATACGGCGTTACCGTTTATCAAGAGCAAGTGATGTTGCTTTCCCAAAAAATTGCAGGTTTTACAAGAGGTGAAGCGGATATGTTGCGTAAAGCAATGGGGAAAAAGATTTTGGAATTGTTGGTAAAACTGAAGCCGCAATTCATCAAAGGCGGAAAAGCAAACAATCATCCAGAAGAAGTCTTGGAAAAAATATGGAAGGATTGGGAAGCCTTTGCGGAATATGCCTTTAACAAATCGCATTCTACCTGTTACGCCTATATCGCCTATCAAACTGCGTATTTAAAGGCAAATTACCCTGCCGAATTTATGGCGGCGGTGTTGTCGAACAATATGAGCGACATTAAGCAGATTTCCTTTTTTATGGAAGAATGCAAAAGAGCGGGCATCAAAGTTTTGGGGCCAGATATCAATGAATCTTTTTACAAATTTGCCGTAAACAAAGAAGGTGCCATTCGTTTTGGAATGGGCGCCATAAAAGGCGTTGGCGCTTCGGCAGTTGCCGCCATTGTTGACGAACGCAAGAAAAATGGCAACTACACCTCTATTTTTGACCTGACCAAACGGGTCGATTTGCGTGCTGCCACCAAAAAAGCTTTTGACGGATTGGCGATGGCCGGCGGATTTGATTCCTTCACCAATGTACACCGCGCACAATATTACCAACCGGATGAAAAAGGTGTTTCTTTTATAGAACGCGCCATTCGTTACGGAAGCAAATTTCAGGAAAATAAAAACTCAGCACAGGTTTCACTTTTTGGGGAAGCTTCAGAAATCCAATTTCCGGAACCTGAAATCCCATCTGCTGAAAAATGGGGAATGATGTATAAATTATCCCGAGAAAAAGAAATGGTCGGCATTTATATTTCCGGACATCCGCTGGATGAATTTAAAAATGAAATCGATTATTTCTGCAATTCAACTGTGTCTGTTTTTAAAGAAGACCTCAATAAATATATAGGATCTTCTATGACTTTTTCAGGAATTTTGACCGATGTCCAGCATAAAACTTCCCAAAACGGAAATGAATGGGGTTCATTTACGGTGGTAGATTACAGCGACAGCCACGAATTCAGGATTTTTAAGGACGATTATTTAAAGTTTAAGCCTTATTTATTTGAAGATGCTTTTCGTCAAATCAGGGTTTCAGTAACAGCCGGATGGCGAAATAAAGACGGCAAACTTTCTGAGCCCAGAGTTAATTTTACCGACATTCAGATTTTACAGGATGTGTTGGAAAAACAAACCAAAAAACTCACCATTAGTTTAGATATCAATAAAATCGACAAACAATCCGTTGCAGAAATTCATAAAATCCTGAAAGAAAACGAAGGCACTGTTCCGGTTGATTTTATTGTTTATGATTTGTCCGAAAACGTAAAATTAAATTTACACAGCAAATCGGTAAAAGTGAAGGTGGACAACAATTTTCTGAAAATCCTTAAAAATGAAGAGATTCATTTTAAGTTGAATTGATTTTTTTGATTTTGGATTTTGGATTTTAAATTTTACTTAAAACTACTCATATAAACAACTAAATGGTAACGTCAAAAAAAATTCAATAAAAAGTATTAATTTAGGCAATGAATTTAACAACCATAATTGGATGAAAAATAAATATGTTGATTTTATTTCGGATGAACATTTGCTTAATTGCATTGAAAACCTGCACGAATCGTATCTAAAAGCCAAGAATAATATCACAAAAAGGAATTTTTATTCTAATAAGGTTGACACAATCAAGTTAACTTTTGACGCTCAATTCAACGCTATTAATCAAGAAAATTTAATCCAAGCCGAAATATTTCGCCAAATCGACAAATCCATAAATAATTCCATCGGTACTTTTCACGAGCAAATTTTAGGAGGTATTAAAGGATTTCAAATTGGAAATCTAAGTGGTTTTGACATAAAATCAAATGATAATACATTGTTTGCAGACATCAAGAACAAACATAATACTATGAACAGCAGTTCAGCGGAAAGTTTATTTCAAAAACTTAAAAATTATGCCGACAATTACAAACAAGCCAAATGTTATTGGGTTCAAATTCTTGCAAAAGGAAGCTTCAACGATTTGTGGAAAGGGGAAATAAACGGAAAAGAATACAGCCATAGCAGAGTTTATAAAATTTCTGGTGACCAATTTTATGCTTTACTTTCGGGAAAAGAAAATGCACTTTTTCAATTATACAAAGTCTTGCCAGCTGCAATAAATGACTATTTAAATTCAATAGAAAAAAGCGATACAATTATTAAAGAAAATTCTGCATTGGACGAAATAAAATCAGAAACCGAGACTTCGAAAAGAACAATTTTAGACCAAATTACTTTTGAAAATTATAGTTACTATTTAGGTTTCGACAAGTTGTAATAAGTATTCAGAAATTTCACAATCGAATAACCAATTTCTTTTCCGAGGTTTACAGGAACTGCATTTCCTATTTGTTTGTATTGTTGGGCAACCGAACCTTCAAATTTCCAAGCATCGGGAAAAGTTTGAATTCTTGCATATTCTCTAACCGTAAATGGTCTAGTTTCATCAGGATGACATCTTTCCGTTTGCTTTTGCGCAGGACTGCAAGTCAAAGTTAAACAAGGTTCATCCCACCCTATTCGTCTTGCAATTCCAGTTTTTCCACCGCCAAGATGAAAACTTCCACCCATAAATTCTTTTTGAATTTCTAATGGCAAATCACGCCAATAGCCTTTTTGAGGAACTAAATCTAAAACATCAATTTTACTTTTCGGATATTTTGAACCCTCAGATTTTGGAACATTACAATCAAATAAATCACCTTTTTTAAGTGCATCTTTTAAGTTGTAGACTTTTTTATAAGGTTTTGGATATTCATATTGCAAATCAATATCTTTTCTAATTCCGACCAAAATCAAGCGTTCTCTTTTCTGCGGAACATTAAAATTTATTGCTTTAAGCACTTTAACAGGAACCACATTGTAACCAATTTCATCTAAAATTGAAATCATTCCTTGCAGTGTTTTACCATTTTCGTGACTTAACAAGCCTCGAACATTTTCACCAATACAAATTGGAGGATTTACTTCTTTTACTGCTCTCGCAAATTCATAAAACAAAGTTCCGCGAGCATCTGCTAAACCAAGTTTTTTTCCGGCATAGCTAAAAGCTTGACACGGAAATCCACCTGTAACAACATCAACTTTATTGTGATATCCAGAGAAATCAAAAGATTTTATATCGCCTTCCAAAACATTCCAATTTGGACGATTATTTCGCAATGTTTGGCAAGCCCATTTATCAATTTCATTTAACGCAACACATTTTAAACCAGCTTTTTCCATTCCAATCGCTAATCCGCCAGCTCCGGCAAATAATTCTAAAACTGTGTAATCATTGTGCGGTTCAAGATAATTGGAAACTGTTTCAGGAATATCAGTATCCAAAAAGTCAGCAAATAAGGTATCTACATCAGATTTTCTATAAACTCTGTAATTACTCATCGGTTCACGAACAGCGGTAAGTTTACCTTCTTTATCCCATCGTCTTAAAGTTTCTTTACTTTTACCAATGTATTCAGAAGTTTCAGAAAGCGTCATATATTCATTCATAACCAAATTATTTAACCTTACACAATGGTTACAAATTTAAAAGAAAAATTGAAATAACCAAATGAATAAACAGAAAAAGAACAGAATAATATTTGATTGAAGTTTTTAAAAAAAATGGGGTATCAAGGTGGATTATTTTTTCTGAAAACTGCCATTAAAAACTGTAAACTTTCATCTGCATATTGGTTTTCTAAGAAGTAAGCTCCCTAAACAATCGCTCCAAATTTTTATTTTTCGTGGTCAGGCTCAAGGTTTTTAATCCGTTGTCGTGGGCAAAATCAAAAACAGCCGGGCGCATATCTTTTGAGGTGTCAAAAGTCAGTTCCCAAATGGTGTCGTGCACATTATTTGCAGATTTTAAATGTGGAATGTTTTCTATCAGCTGTTTTTCAACTTTGTAATCGAATTCAACTTCAATCACCTGTTCCTGATTTCCTGTCAATTCCTTTAAATTTTTATCGGCAATAATTTGTCCGTTATGAATTAAAATCACCCGATCGCAAATTGCTTCAACTTCCTGCAAAATATGGGTTGAAAAAAGCACGGTTTTGTCTTTCCCCACTTCTTTGATCAAACTTCTGATTTCTGCCAATTGATTGGGATCCAAACCGGTTGTTGGCTCATCTAAAATCAACACATCCGGATTGTGCAACAAAGCGGCAGCCAAACCAACTCGCTGACGATACCCTTTTGAAAGCTGGTTTATTTTTTTGTGCCCTTCTGGCATCAATCCAACTTTTACGATTACTTTTTCAATTTCCTCCTTCGAAATTTTATGGATTGATGCATTGAATTGCAAATACTCTCGTACATACATTTCCAAATATAGCGGATTGTTTTCTGGCAAATAACCGATGCTTTTTTGCGCTTCAATTTTATGGGTGGAAATATCAAAATTGTTGGCAAAAACTTCGCCTTCAGAAGCGCTTATATAACCGGCGATTATTTTCATCATCGTCGATTTTCCGGCGCCATTTGGCCCTAAAAAACCAACAATTTCTCCTTTCTTTATAGAAAAACTGACATTGTTCAATGCTTTTTGTTCTCCGTATAATTTGGTTATATTTTTTACTACAATAGACATTTATCAGGAATTTTAACAAAAATACATTTTAATTATAGAACTCATCTTGATTTTTTTGATTGAAGCGAAAATTAGCTATTTTGAATCTGATAGAAGTTTTTTTTTAATTGCATAGCAACGCTACGGAAGGAAAAAAAGATGAAAAGCAGAATCAAAAGAGCAATTTTTTAGCCAATTGAAAAAAGTCAAGATGAGCTCATATTGTAGCTCCAATTTTAAACCTTGTAAACTACATTTATTTTTTAGACCTTTGAGAAAATAAAAAAAATGGGCATTTTTAGGGTAATTCTCTGCATTATTTTCCCGCCTTTGGCTGTTGTGGACAAAGGTTGCGGCTCATTTATCATCGTTTTTATTTTAACTTGCTTAGGTTGGATACCGGGAGTTATTGCAGCTTTAATTATTAATAACAATCCCAATAGATGAAACGAGCATCACTAATTTTGATACACAAAAGAATGATCAATGGCGAACTGCATCTGTTACCGCTAAAAAATAAAATTTAAACAGATGAAACGAGCCATCACANNATCTGTACCAATAAAAAATAAATAAGAAACAGATGAAAAAAATTAAGTTAATTGATTTAGGATTAAAAGATTACAAAGAAACCTGGAATTATCAGGAAGTGCTTTTTCAGGAAACCATCGACCTAAAAATTGAAAACCGAAAAAACGATACTGCCTATAAAACGCCCAATTATTTTATGTTTGTGGAGCATCCGCATGTTTATACGTTGGGAAAAAGCGGCGATATGAATAATTTATTGCTCAATGAAACCCAACTTAAAGCAAAAGGTGCCACATTTTATAAAATCAATCGCGGCGGCGATATCACTTATCACGGACCCGGACAAATTGTTGGGTATCCGATTTTGGATCTGGACAATTTTTTTACCGATATCCACAAATACCTGCGTTTTTTGGAAGAAGTTATCATTTTAGCGCTGGATGAATATGGCATAAAAGCCGGACGCAGTGCAGGCGAAACAGGCGTTTGGCTTGGAGAAGGAACACCTTTTGCCCGTAAAATTTGCGCTTTGGGCGTGCGAACCAGCCGTTGGGTTACGATGCACGGATTTGCCCTGAATGTAAACACCAATTTGGGTTATTTCGATAACATTATTCCCTGCGGAATTAAAGGAAAAGCGGTGACTTCTATGGAAGCCGAATTAAGCAGAAAAATTCCTATGCAAGAAGTAAAAGAAAAGATTTTAAAACATTTCTCCGCACTGTTTGAAGCAGAATTTGAGGAATTTAGGACCTAAGATATACGATTTAAAAATTTTGGATTTTGGATTTTAAATCTTCGAACAATGAACTTTTAACTTTTTAAAGTCCAACGCGCCAACTGGCCTTATCGCTAAAAATGTATACCATACATTTTATTAACGCTTTATCCTCCCTTCGGGGGTTAGGGGGCCTATTCTTCCTCATTAAAAAACACCTTATAAAACATCATCTTTTTCTCTTCATCATAGCCTTTTTCCAAGTATTCGCTGGATGCTTCCGGCGCGTCGATATCCAGTTTTATGACAATGTTGGTGTCTAATTTGATTTCGGTTTTAATTTTTTGCTTTTGTTTTTTGAACACCGCTTCAGAAACAGTAAACTGATTTCTTACCAACACATCGTTCAACGTTTCAAATTGCTTTTTATAATCGTCGAACTTCGATTTTTGCTCCTCATTTTCTTCAAAAATATTTTCCTTAAAATCGTCAATGTTCACCAACTCATTCGTTTTAAAAAAATCTATAGCCCGTGCCAAAAAGGTATTTTTTTCCTGAATTCCCAGTTCTTCCTTAATGATATCTTCAGAAAATTCCTTGCACATTTCCAGGTAATTCTTGGTGTGCTGGTTGTTGTCATCGGCATATTTTACATTCAAAAAGTTCTGAATCCAATAAAGTGAATCGTAATTATTGGTGTCAACACTCAACACCACTTTTCCTTCCGAGTCGGTTGTATTGACAATTAAACAGCCTTTATCCAGCTTTTTGGTGCTGATTCCCTTTTGCACATACACATCCAAACTGTTGTTTTCCATATGCGTTTGAAAAAAATCGAGCTTGTTTTCAATCTTAAAAATCCCCAAAGCCTGAGTAATCACTTCCTTAAATTCCACATCTTCAAAAAGTGCAATGATCACATCGCCGGTTTTAATTTGCGCCGAATTTGATTGCTCATACAAATGATTCACAATATGCCGTGAAACTTCAACAAACGATTCCGGATCCTTAAAAACCTTGGATGCATAGCTGTTAATTTCATTCAATTCAATGTTTGCGTGGTGGTTAAAACGAAAACTTTCCGTCACGGCACCAAACGGTTTCAGCAAAAAAGGCTTCATCAGTTCATAACTTTCCTCATCAAAAGTAATGGCGCTTTCAGAAAAAATATTGGTGGCGCTGTTAAACTTATTCCCCACTTTATGAATAATTAATTTTGAAATACTGGCACGGGTTCTTTTAATCATCTGTTCGTTTTTAACAGGGGCAAATGTATCATTTTAATGGTAATTTATTAGCGCAATTTCAAAAACAACTGTGTTAAAAATGGTTATTTGGGCGTTACCCGCCAGCTGGCGGGCCGGGCTTTTCGTTTCAATCTTTTTTACTTCGCCTTTCGGCTAATCAAAAAAGTATTTCCACTTCAATCCCTAACGCAACTTGCAATAAAAATGATTAATCCCAAATCGACCTTTAATAATCTAACCGCAAGTATCGCAAAGGAATACGCAAATATCGCCAAGCATTTTAAATAAAAATTTCCTTGCACCCTTTGCGATTTTTTTTCTTTGCGCGCTTTGCGGTTAAAAAGTATGACAAAGAATAAATAATAATCAGTTAATTACCAACTCACAACTTTAATTTCAGTTGTTCCGGTAGCAACCTGAAAGATTTCCGATGATAATCGGTGATGCCAAATTCCCTGATGGCGTCTCTGTGAAAAAGCGTTGGGTAGCCTTTGTTTTGTTTCCAGTTGTAGTTTGGAAATTCGAGATCCAGCTGTTGCATAAAATCGTCGCGGTACGTTTTTGCCAAAACTGAAGCCGCCGCAATGCTCATAAATTTGGCATCACCTTTTACAACGGTGGTGTGCGGAATATTTTTATACGGCTTAAATTTATTTCCATCAACAATAATATGTTCAGGTTCAATGGATAACTTTTCAATGGCCAAATGCATCGCCAAAATGGAAGCCTGCAAAATATTGATTTCATCAATTTTAGTTTCAAAAACATAAGAAACACCAAAAGAAATCGCATTTTGTTCTATAAACGGCCGCAAAATTTCTCGCTGTTTTTCCGTCAGTTGTTTCGAATCATTTAGCAACGGATGGTAAAAATCGGCAGGCAACAACACCGCGGCAGCAACTACAGGTCCAGCCAAACAGCCTCTGCCCGCTTCGTCCGTTCCTGCTTCAACCGTATTTTTTAAAAACCATTTTTTAAGAGCCATAACCTAAATTGAAAAAATAATGAATAATTCATCATTCAAAATTTATATTTTATATTTTTTTACAACGTATGCAATTCACAAAATTAGCGTTAATTTCTTTGGAGAACTTCCACAAATTTACTTTTATTAATATCATTCAAATAATTTACCTTTGTTGCTTTATGAATTATATGAAAAAACTATTAGCAGTATTATTTTTTGGGTTTTATTTGATGACCTCTGATGCTCAGATTATGAGACAACAAGAAGGCGGCGGCGTATTTAAATCCGACAGCACCACGTTTAAAAATGAAGTACAAATTAAACTAAGCGGAGAAACAAAATATACCGATTACAAAATAATCTCCATAAATAACGACACAACCCTTGTTGACACTACCTTAACCATTGCAAAAGATTATAAATTCAACTACCTCAGAAAAGACAATTTTGAATTGTTGGCTTTTGCCAATCAAGGCCAGACCTATAATAAATTGGGTTATAATTTTAATGACAATTCGCTTTTTCCAACCATTGGCGCAAATGCAAAACACTATAATTATTACCAAATTGAAGATGTGTATTATTACGATGTTCCTACGCCAACTTCCGAATTTATGTACAGAACCGGAATGGAGCAAGGACAGGTTTTAGACGGATTTTTAACGCTTAATACTTCCCGTCAGTTAAACATATTTATTGCCTATAAAGGATTGCGTTCCTTGGGAAAATACAGAAATACTTTGGCAAGTCACGGAAATTTCAGGACTTCGGTCAACTATCATTCAAAAAATAATTTCTATTCTTTAAAGGCTCATTATATGTCGTTTGATTTGTTAAACAATGAAAATGGCGGATTGACAGAGGCTTCCGTTGCTTATTTTGAAAATAACGACCCAAATTATACGGACCGAGGCCGTTTAGAAGTCAATTTTACGGATGCTAACAATATGTTTGAAGGAAAACGTTATTTTTTGGATCATAACATCTCTTTGTTTTCCAAAGAAAATAAAACTGAAAAGCACAATGCCGAGATATCAGATAAGTTAAGAGATTATAATGCAACACTAAAGCAAATTGAAACGCTTAAAAAAGACACTGTTTCCTATTTGATTAAATCGAAAATTGCCGCTTCACCCAAAAGACCAAGTGCCACCAAAAAGGAAAAAGAGGACCTTGCCAAAACCAATGTACCCATAGAAAATGAGGTTATAAATATTGAAGCTTTAGTAAAACAAACGCCGTTAACGAAAATAGATACCCTTAAACTTGATTCAATTCGTACTGTTAAAATAAAGAAAATTGACTCTTTGCTAATCGTTGCTGCGGCAATCAAAGTTGATTCAAGCCAATTTATTGCTATTGACAAAAATGCAAACTACGGGATGAAACTCGGCCATACATTTATATATGAAACCCAGCATTACCGATTTAGACAAGCGGCTGTGAATCCGATTTTTGGTGAAGCTTATGAAAAAAATATTGTAGACCATACTTCGTACCAAAAAATGAACAACGAAGCTTACCTGCAATTTGAAGCTCCTTATGTTGGAGTTTTGAGGGCAAAAGCAAATTATTTTAACTATAATTATCACTATAACAGCATTTTGTATTTGGATGCCCAAACCATTCCCGAGAAATTGAAAGGAAATGTTATTGCCGTTGGTGCCGATTGGAAAACCAATTTCGGAAAATTATTTTTGAATGTCGATGCAAGTTCCATTATTTCGGGCGATTTAACCGGTAATTCCATCAAAGGCTCGGTGATGTTCAAAAAAGACAGTGTTTACAATTTCAAAGGATTTGCAGAAATCACTTCAAAAACAGCCGATTTTAACAAATTGCTGTACCAAAGTGATTATAAAGATTACAACTGGCAAAACAATTTCAAAAACGAACAAATAAAAAATATTGGCGCCGAATTCAGCTTTAAAAATTGGGTCAGCATTAACGCCAGTTATAACCTCATCGACAATTATACTTATTTTGATGAAAATTCAAAGGCGGCACAAGCCAGTGAAACCTTAAATTATCTAAAGGTTACAGTGCACAATTCCATCACTTTCAGGAAATTTACGTTAGACAATACAGTGATGTACCAAAATGTATCCAGCGGGGAATCGTTTTTTAGAGTTCCTGAAATAGTGACCAGAAACACCTTATATTATTCCAATTATTTGTTCAAGGGAAAACCTTTGTACTTGCAAACTGGCGTAACCGTGAAGTATTTTACCGAATTTAACGCCAATGCCTACAATCCGCTTTTAAGCGAGTTTGTGTTACAAAATACGCATCAAATAGGGAATTTCCCTATGCTTGATTTTTTCGCCAATGCGCAAATACAAAGAACGCGCCTTTACTTAAAGGTTGAAAACTTTGGTGCCAGCTTTATGGGAAGAACCTACTATTCGGCACCCACCTATCCGTACCGTGATTTAACCGTCCGTTTTGGCTTGGTTTGGACTTGGTTTATTTAATCCTATCCCCAGCCCCTACAGTAGCAGGTAAACTTTCCTAAGGAAAGGGAGTTTGATTTGGATTTATAACATTATGCACAATTAAAAATTTTAAGCTTTTAACTTTTAGCTTTCTCTGTCACCAACTGTTTAATTTTGATTCTGAAGCCGGCAAAAATTAAGGTCATTATTGGACTTAGCCAGTTGAAAATGGCATAAATGGCATAATCGGCTACGGGAACGCCCAATACGCCACTTTGATATGCACCACAAGTATTCCAAGGAATTAACGCAGAAGTTACTGTTCCTGAATCTTCCAGCGTTCTGCTTAAATTTTCGGGTGCCAATTCTTTATCTTCAAAGGCTTTTTTGAACATTTTTCCTGGAATAACGATGGCNNCCAATGGCATCCATCGTTCCGCCAAAAACCATTGCACAACAAATCAGAAAAATTGTCCAAAGCATTCCTTTCATTCCGCCAGAACTGAACAATTCATTTAATTTAACATTATCGGTTACAATTTCAGTATCCACAAAAACAGCATTTACAATCGCCATAAAATTTGAATCTGCCAGACTGGCCAATATTTCTGGCTGAAAAATAAATGCAAATACTGCAGCCAAAACAACCCCTATTCCCAATGAAATCAATGGTTTTATCTTTAATAAAATTAAACCAATCACCACCAATGGAACAATAAATAAATACGGCGTAATGTTAAAAGTTGTGTTGATGGTATGCAGCAATCCGCTTATGTCTGCAGTTCCTGTGGTGTCAATATTTAAGCTGATAATCCCAAAAACAACAATGGTGATAAGGATGGACGGAACAGTTGTAATTGTCATATACCTTATGTGCGTAAACAAATCTGTTCCCGCCATTGCCGGGGCAAGATTTGTGGTATCACTCAGGGGCGACATTTTATCGCCAAAATAAGCGCCAGATATTACGGCGCCGGCTATCATTCCTGTTGGAATTCCCAATGCGGTTCCAATGCCCACCAAAGCTATTCCCACAGTTGCGGAAGTGGTCCAGGAACTACCTGTTGCAACGGAAATAACGGATGCAATAATAACGGATGCCGGTAAAAAAATACCCGGACTNNAATCGGGACAAAAACACTTTTTAAATTTTCCCATATTTCCTTAATCATTATTATTAAGGAAACCTTATTCAAAAAACCAACCACAGAGGCTATGATTCCTCCCATCAATAAAATAAACTGATTGGAATATTCTCC
>DPCK01000124.1 GCA_003516285.1 Lutibacter sp.
CTTTGTATTTAAAAGTGTTGTAAACCGCAATCAACGACGTATTTTTAAATCGGCTAAAAATAAAATTCATCACGTCATCCCGGTCACGCCAGGAAAAATCCAAATCAAAATCGGGTGGATTTATTCTGTGCAAATTGATAAAACGTTCAAAATACAAATCAAGTTCTATAGGATCAACATTAGTAATTCGCAACAAATACGCCACAATGCTGTTGGCGCCGCTTCCCCTGCCAACATAGTAATATTTTTTGCTTCGGGCATATTTCAAGATTTTCCAATTGATTAAAAAGTAGGAAACAAATTGCTTTTCCTGAATCATTTTAAGCTCTTTTTCCAATCGGGCAAATATATTTTTGCCTATTTTTTTATATCGGTAATTTAAGCCGTCATAAGCCAATTTTTTCAGCAGTTTAAAGTCCAATGCTGAATTGTTGCTGTAAGTTTTCTGATTTTTAGGCGCATTTTTGGAAAAATCAAAATTGATGTGGCAATTGTCCAAAATACGTTGCGTATTTTCAATAATTTGCGGATATTCCTCAAAAATATCTTTCAATGCTTTTTCAGAAATCATAACGTCAGATACTTCTCCCTGCTCCGATTTCGGCAATTTACTCAGCAAAACATTGTTGTCAATGGCGCGCAACAATCGGTGCGTGTTAAATCCTTTTTTATTCTGAAATGAAACCGTTTTCAATACCGCCAATTTCTCCTGATGCAATCGCCATTCTGAGAACTTCAATTGATTTAAATCGGAAGGTTTTACACCCATAAATTCATTTTCATGAAGTTCCATAACCGTATTTTGATACGGATAAATCACATACGTGTCTGGAATGTGTTTTGCGCGTTTTGGAATCGTTATTTTATCCAAATGCAAAAATTCCGACAAGTATCGATTCATTTGCTGCAAGGCTTCATTATTTTTTGCCAGCATCACAAATTGTTGTTGCGCGCCATTTCTGAAATCGACGCCCAAAACAGGTTTTATGTTGTATTTTGGAGCCAAACGCACAAAATCCAAGTTGGCCGAAGTGCTGTTGATATCAGTTAAAGCCATTACCGTAATATTGTGCTTAAATGCCAGCTGCAACAAGGCTTCCGGCGCTATTGTGCCATATTTTAAACTATAATATGAATGGGTGTTCAAATACATTTTTTCAGAAAAAATTAGGCGGTAAAGTTTTTTTTGCTAAATTAGCTCAAAATATTAGCAATTGTTGCTCATAAATTTAGCATTATGAATTATTTGTCACAAAATATCAAACACATGAGAACCTTAAAAGGTTTGACGCAGGAGCAATTTGCGGAAGATTTAAAAGTTTCCCGCTCAAGAATAAGCTCTTATGAAGAAAACAGGGCCATTCCTCCTGTGGAGTTTTTAATCGACTTGTCCGATTATTTTAAAATTCCCATCGATATTTTAATCAAAAATGACTTGTCGGGCGCAAAAGATGTTTCGTTTATTGAAATTGGAAGCAGAAGGGTTTTATTTCCCATTACGGTGGATGGCGCCAATGAAGATTTGATAGAAATTATTCCTGTGGAAGCTTCCGCAGGTTATTTAAGAGGCTACGCCGACCCAGAATATATTGAACATTTGGACAAAATTAAACTTCCGTTTTTACCTACGGGAACGCATCGGGCATTTCCCATAAAAGGAGATTCTATGTTGCCGGTGAAAAGCGGTTCTTATATTGTGGCGCGATTTGTTGAAGAAATTGGCAATCTAAAAGACGGGAAAACGTATATTGTGCTCACCTTAAATGACGGCATTGTTTATAAGCGGGTTTTTAATAAAACAGCAGAAAACAATATGTTGTTGCTGGTTTCCGACAACAAAAAATACGACCCTTATTATGTGCCTGTTGATGAAGTGTTGGAACTGTGGGAATTTACCTGCAGCATCAACACACAGGAATATGAAGAGCACGAATTAAAAATAAGCAGCATTGCCTCTATGCTAAATCAGTTGGGAATTGAGTTAAAGGCACTGGAAAAATCGATTAAATAAATGTATACAATCATTGATATAGAAACTACCGGACACAGCTCTAAAATAACAGAAATTTCCATTTTTGTGTATGATGGCGAAAAAGTAATTGACGAGTTTACGTCACTTGTGAATCCGGAATGCAGCATCCCTCCTTTTATCACCAATTTAACGGGAATCACCAATGCGATGGTGAGCAATGCACCAAAATTTTATGAAATTGCCAAAAAAGTGGCCGAAATCACCAAAGACACCATCTTTGTGGCGCACAACGTGAATTTTGATTACAACATCATACAAAAGGAATTTAAGAATTTGGGATTTGAATTTAAACGAAAAAAACTGTGCACTGTAAGGTTATCGCGAAAGTTAATTCCCAATTTAAGGTCGTACAGTTTGGGCGCACTTTGCGTTACGCAAAATATTGTGATTAAAGACCGGCACCGGGCAAAAGGAGACGCAGAAGCCACGGTGATTTTATTCGAAAAATTATTGCTGCTGGATACAAAAAATGTGTTCAATTCCTTTTTAAATCCGCGCTCAAAACAATCGACCTTACCGCCTTTGTTGCCGAAAAAAACGGTGGATGAACTTTCGGAAAATTCGGGTGTTTATTATTTCAAAAACGAGAAAAATGAAATCATTTATGTTGGAAAAGCCAAAAACATAAAACAACGCGTGCTGAGTCATTTTTATGATAAATCAAAGAAAGAAATTACCATGTGCCTGGAAACAAGCAATGTTTCCTGTGTTGAAACCGGCAGTGAACTGTTGGCGTTGTTATTGGAATCTTCGGAAATAAAAAGCATCTATCCCAAATACAACCGGGCACAAAGAAGGGCGCAGGAAAGTATCGGGTTGTTTGCTTATGAAGACAGAGACGGTATTATTCATTTGGCTTATAACCGATTAAAATTGGTTACTTCTCCTTTAATGAAGTTTTCCAATATAACGGAATGCCGGATTTTTCTAGAGAAATTATGTGAAGATTTTGAACTGTGTCCAAAATATTGCCACCTGCAAACCAATGTTTCCACCTGTTTTCATTACCAGATAAAAAAATGTAAAGGCATTTGTAAAGAAGAAGAATCGGTTGAATTGTACAATTTAAGGGTGCAGGAAGCTATTGATTCCTTAAAATTTAAATCCGAAAACTTTATCATTAAAGAAACNNCAAGTATTGTTGCGTTAGATTACGTCAGCACGCCTTTCGAACTTAACTTTTCCTAAATTTAAGTTGACGTTTTCTGCTTAAATAGAAAAAAATTTGCGGTAGTTAAAAGTTTTATTCAGCCATTAATTACCGCAAAAAATTTACTTTATATTATTCCTAAAAATTATCTCGAGTAATTTGGNNTCATCTTCAACATCCTGAAAATAACGGTCTTTTGACCCATGTTCCATCGCTTCAATAGAACCCATTCCGCGATACGATTTAAATTTTCGTCCTTCATAAATAATGGTTTCGCCCGGAGATTCTTTTGTGCCTGCCAATAAGGAGCCCAACATCACACAATCGGCTCCGGCAGCAATGGCTTTGGGAATATCACCCGTATAACGAATACCGCCATCGGCAATTACGGGAACTCCTGAACCTTTAATGGCATTCGCCACTTCAATAATGGCCGAAAGTTGCGGAAAACCAACACCTGCAATAATACGGGTTGTGCAAATGGAGCCTGGTCCAATACCAACTTTCACAGCATCGGCGCCAGCTTCAACCAAATATTTTGCGGCTTCGCCTGTTGCAATATTGCCAACAACTACATCAATAGCAGGAAAAGCACCTTTAATTTGTTTTAAAACAGTCACCACACCTTTGGTATGTCCGTGTGCCGTATCAATAATTAGCGCATCAACGCCGGCAGTTATTAAAGCCGTAGCTCTTTCAAGCGCATCAGCTGTAACTCCAATTGCAGCAGCTACACGCAAACGCCCGTATTGGTCTTTGTTGGCGTGCGGATTTTCCAGCACTTTGATAATATCTCTGTAGGTTATCAATCCGACCAATTTATAATCGGCGTCCACCACCGGCAATTTTTCAATTTTATTTTCCTGAAGAATCAATTCTGCCTGTTTTAATGAAGTGCCGACAGCCACGGTAATGAGGTTTTTGGAAGTCATCACTTCCGAAATTTTACGCTTGTTGTCTCCTTCAAAACGCAAATCCCTATTAGTAATAATCCCAATGAGTTTTCCGTCTTTATCAATTACGGGAATCCCTCCAATTCCATATTCTTTCATCAAGCTTTTAGCAATAAATACCGATTCATCTTTGGTGATGGTAATGGGTTGCAAAATCATACCCGATTCCGATCTTTTCACTTTTTTTACTTCTGCAGCCTGTTTTTCAATGGACATATTTTTATGCAACACGCCAATTCCGCCTTCACGAGCCATGGCAATTGCCATATTCGATTCGGTAACGGTATCCATCGCTGCGGAAACGATTGGAACATTCAACGTAATGTTTTTTGTGAATTTTGTCTGTGTACTTACTTCGCGTGGCAAAACTTCTGAAAATGCCGGAACCAATAGTACGTCATCATAGGTTAAACCTTCACCTACGAATTTTGAAGAATCTGAAATCATAGTGCAATCAACTTATAAATTAATTGCGTGCAAATTTAGACTATTTAAATTAAATAGCGCTATTTATGGCTTTTTTGAAAAATAAAATTTGATAAGCAATGGCTATGGTGGCCGACACAAAACTAAAAGTCATTAACATTCCTGAAAATATCACCACATATTTAAACCAAGTAATGCCACTCCATAGCAAATAAATTCCGCCAAAAGTTAAAATGATGGAAAAAAATGGTTCTATCATTAAAAAATATTTAAACTTTTTATTGATGGATGTTGTGGAAAGAATTAAGGAAATCAAAAAGAAAATAACCGACAAGGAAAGAATATGATTATGGACAACCGTAAGAATTTCTCCTTCACTTTTTTTAAATTTCATCACTTCGGCCGCTTCATCATTTTCGTTTCCCAAATAATGGCTTTCTATTTCCGAAGAATTCATGGAGGTTGTATTGTTCACAAAACTCAATCCACCATAAAAACCGATGCTTAGTACAATAATAAACACTAAAATAAGCGATTTTATTTCTTTGGGAAATTGATGTATGAGTCCGTGAATTTGCATTATAGTTGTTTTTTATGATGTAATATTGTGACCGTTTTCAGCAGTTTATTGACCTCGTTAGTCATCGATTTTGCCGAAATTGTCGCTCCGGAAATTGCGGCTATATCCTTTTGATAGGTTAAATTTTCATTCGTGGTTTTGCCATTAAACTGATTCAGCCATCGTTTGCTTCCCACTTCTGAACCGTGATCTTCCCTGTAAATAAGAACTTTCACTTTTGAAACGATTAGGTCTTTGTCAAAAATAACAATAAAATCGAAATAATCAGCTTTTCCAAAAGCTTGTCCCAAATAATAATAACCCACTATTTTTTCCTTGTTTTTTATTTTAAAGAAATTGGTGCCGTCAATTTTTATTGGAAGCGTTTCATTGACTTCCGAAGAAACAGAAATAGGCTGCTTTGAATATTTCACCAAATTAAACACCGTTTTTATTTCTTTTTCAATCAGGGCTTCCGTCTTTTTTGTTGTTGTGAAACCTGAAATGATAAGCAGTATGATTGTTAAAAAGGCTATTTTTTTCATTTTATAAATATGATTAATAATCATTAAATGAGACCACCTTAACAAACAAATGCAAAGGCAGCCTCATTATTTTATTATTTTTTTTAGAATGAAACCGCAACGCCGGCATTAAATACTTTTGAGGTATCACTGCCTGCAACCGCATTGTTCATTAACTGATAATCTATTTTAAAAGCCGCGCCGTTCGCCACTTTATAATTCAATCCAAAAATGATTTCATCTCTGTCAAAAGCATCATTGGCCACTAAAATACCAGCAGTATCTGCGTGTGTATTGTGTTTTTCATAACGTAAAAACGGTGTTAATTGTTCAACGCCTTTTAAATTAAAACTATAAGCCACTTCTCCATATAAACCATACATTTCAGAACCTAAGTCCTTTCCTGTTAGTAAATTATAATCTTCAGTGTCCGTTAAGTTTGTGTGAATATACTGACCCCTTAACTCTAAATTATTGTATTTGTAACGGGCATCCAGCCCTATCATTGAAATACCGACAGTTGATCCTTCAATGGAAGTGTCATCCGTTTGGGTTTTTCCAAAATAGCCAGACAAACCTAATCTAAGTCCAGGAATTCCATAATAATCTAATTTAGTAGATAAATTTGGTGAATTCACCACAGATTCTGCGCCTTTTTGACGGCCTTTACGTAAACCGTCCGTTCCGCGCAAAATTCCCGCACCGCCTGCATAAGATTTAAATCCGTTAAATAAATAAGCTTGGTATTTTAATGAAGCATTGTCTATTTTTCCCGAAAACCCAATTCCTATTTCCCTCCAGGTTGTTGGCACAATGTAATTATCAACATTTGGGCGTTCAACGCCATAAAACGTCGTTGGCTCATGAAATTCATTTATAATTCCCATTGGCACCAGCATTAAACCTGCCAATACATTGAAATTTTCGTTTGCTTTGTACTTTAAATATGCCTGTTCAATGTACACTTCTGAAACATGTTCATACTCAATTTCAGACACAAAGCTCACTTTTTCATTAAATTTGTAACCTAAAAACATGACTACTCTATGGACATCTAATTTTCCGGGTGCTGAACCATCGGGTTCGTTATAATCTATTTGTGCATACCCTCCAATTGATACGCCTTCTGAAATTTTAGTTCCCAAATTTTGGGTATTTTCAACTGAATTCTCTTGTGAGAATCCTATAAAACCAACTAATAATAATGCTGCTGCTAATCCTATTTTTTTCATTTTTTTGATTTGAATTAATTTATTTTTATTTAGACTCATTATAAATAATAGCACAAAAATATATAACATCAAAGAAATAAAAAAGGATTATTTAGATTAATTATAAATAAGATGACTTATGTCATATTTTCAAAAAAGAAAGAAATTTATGTAATTGATTTTGATATATTTAAGAATTAACCAAAAATCTTCAAAGCTTCGTTATAAGCGCTTTCAAAACTCATCGCATTGATATTTGTAGTCGCTTTTTGCTGATTAAAATAAGAAACGAGTTTTTCTGTAGGCATATTTCCGGTCAGATCGTCCTTCGCCATCGGACAACCACCGTAACCCATGATTGCTCCGTCAAACCGGTTGCAGCCAGCTTTATAGGCGGCATCCACTTTTTCATACCAAGATGATGGCGTTGTGTGTAGGTGGGCGCCAAATTCAATTGCTGGATAGGCCGGAATTAAATTTGAAAAAAGATAATCTATAATTTTTGGTGTTGAACTTCCGACAGTATCGGACAAGGATAAAATTTTAACGCCCATTTTTGACAATTTATCTGTCCAGTTTGAGACAATTTCAACATTCCAGGGATCACCATACGGATTTCCGAAACCCATAGATAAATACGCAACAACTTCTTTATTGGTTTTGGCGGCAATGTTTAAAATCTCATTCAAAATTTCAATGGATTCAGAAATCGTTTTACCGGTATTCCGCATTTGAAAATTTTCAGAAATTGAAAAAGGATAACCCAAATAAGTGATTTCTTCAAATTGTGAAGCCTCGGCTGCCCCCCGAATATTGGCTACAATCGCCAATAATTTACTCTGGGTATTACTCAAATCAAGTTTCGACAGCACTTCAACGGTATCTCTCATTTGAGGTATCGCTTTCGGAGAAACAAAACTGCCAAAATCGATGGTGTCAAAACCAACCCGCAGCAATGCATTTATATATTGCGCTTTGGCTTCCGTAGGAATAAAATGCGATTTTATGCCTTGCATGGCATCTCTCGGACATTCTATGAGTTTTACTTTTTTCATGGGTTTTCAAATATACGAAACCAATTAAGAAAAAAGAATAAAAATGGCAATCCCTACAAACACCATAATTTTAAACCATTTTATTTTTGAATTGAAGTTTGGATGACTTTTTAGGTAGGATGCAAAATTCCCAGCTAATAAAGAAACCAAGGAAAAAATAATCAATGCCTGAAGCATAAATAATCCGCCCAAAACATAAAATTGTACCACTGTACTTTGCGAAGAACTGTATATAAATCCGGGAAAAAATGCCAAAAAGAAAATGGAAACCTTCGGATTTAAAACATTCATGATAAATCCTTGTTTGAAAAGTTTTACAAGGCTTTTTCTGTCGGCTTTCTCGTTCAACACCAATTCTTCATCCGATTTAAATGTTAAATATGCCAAATACAATAAGTACAAAGCGCCAAATAATTTGATGGCAAAATAGATGTTTTCCGACTGTTTTATGAGTGCCGAAACGCCAAAGGCTACCAAAGAAGTATGAATCAATATGCCCGAAACCAAACCGAACGAAGTGACAATTCCGTATTTTTTGCCATTGGTCATACTTTGCACCAATACATAAATAATATCGGGTCCCGGCATAATGGTGAGCAGCATGGAAGCAACTAAAAACGACCCTAAAATTTCGTAATTCATTTAAAAATTTTACAACTCAAAGTTATCATTTTTCATCAAACAAAAAAAAACTTGTTTCAGCATCTTAAAATAGTCAAACCAACCATTAAAAATACCGAAACAAGTTTTGATTATAAACTCTTTTTTTACAAGAACTTATTAAAATTTAAAATTCATTCCCACTTTAAAATTTCTGCCTTTGGTGGAATAACCGATGGTTTCCACATAGCTTTCGTTAAAAATATTATTTGCCTGAACAAACAAAGAAACTCGGTCTTTTATCAATTGGTGACTCGCAAATAAATCGACCAAACTATAGGCTTTTAAATTGATATTGTCGCCTGTTCCCCATTGGTCAAAATACGTTCTTTTTGAAATATTTTTAAAACGAACCGACAAATAGCTGTTTTTTAGGCTGCTGGTTTCAAAAAACGCAACAATAAATATTATAAAAAAAAACTTCAAAAGAAAAATGCAAATAAGCATGAGCCTAATTTTCTCAAACAACAAAACAATCTTTATCTCCAATCCAAGAACTAATTAGTTTCCACTTCAATAGATATTAAATCACAAAAATGAAAACCCGCTGGTTTTTTATCCATAGCCGCTGAAAAGCAATTGTCTTCTTTATTTTTTGGAGCTTCATATTCTTTAAATACCCGTTCTCCCAATATGTATTCTATTGGGTTTTTAAAAATAGGGCCATCAAAAACAAAGGTATGAAACTCGCCATTTTCACCACAAGGATCTATATTTTTTGGCAAATCTTTCAGAAAATCTCTATCAATTATTCTTCCTGTAAAATCTTCACTCAATAATTCGGCTTTAACACATACAACTACGGTTTTAAATCCTAAGTCAATAAACTCATGTACCAATTTTGTGGTGTCCCTTTTCCAAAGAGGAAAATGAGCCGTTAATCCTACTTCTTTTAATTTATTTTCACGGTAAGTTCGTAAATCATCTAAAAATATATCGCCAAAAATACTGTGAGTTATTTTTTCCTTTTTTAATTCGGAAAGCACACCTTTCATAGTTTCATCATATTCCAACATTGAGGGCATTTCTGGCAAACGAATTTCTCTTATTGGAATTCCAATTGATTTTCCTTGTGCATACAACAATTCATTTCGTACGCCATGCATAGAAATTCTATTGTATTTAGCATTTACGGTAGTCATTAGTGCTGTAATGTCAAATTTTTCTTCTTTTAATATATGGTATAATGCTAAAGCACTGTCTTTACCTCCACTCCAATTAAAAATTGCTTTTATTTTATTCATTTCTTAGAAAAACTTTATTTGTTTAAAATCCTACTTCTGTTTAATACGGACAATGTTTACAATTATTTTCACAACATGTTCCTCTTCGTAAATGATACCATGCTGTAAAAACAAAAAGTTTGTTATCATCTATATAATAATCAATTCCTTCTATAGGTTTTTGAACTTTTCCCAATGCTTTTATTGCTGCAATATTTTTAGAAGTTAGGTTATTCATGTATTCTTTAATTTTTTGAATAACTTCTTTTTTTAAACAATTGGAACAATAACAATTACGTAATGGATCTAGGGGTATTATCATTGGCAATTCAATGCACCAACAATTGTTAGAGTAACACATAAATGCAGTATTGCATTTTGAACAAATTTTTGGTTTCTCTCCTGTCATTTCTACTAAATACAGCCTATAAGTTTAATTTAAACCCTAAATTAAAATTTCTGTCCTGTATATTGTATCCTGAAATTTTTTCAGAATCTTTATTTAAAATATTTGTAACTAATGTGAATAAAGTCATCCTATTTTTTATAATTCGATGTTTTGCTTATGTAATTATAGGGTTATTGATTTTATCAAATACACAGCTTTGGTTAATATGTAGATAGAGTTAGTGATTTTTATAAAAGGAGTCTGGGTTAATGTTAAATACAGACTCCTTTTGTAATATTTTCTTTCTACTAGTTAAAATAAATTTTTGAAGCTGCAATTGGCGCTTTTAGGGTATTACTTTTAGCTTTTGTGGCTAAATTATACACATTTAAGGTGCTTTCAGCAGTAAAACTGGCATCTAAAACATATAAATTTTTGTCATCAACAGCCATTCCATATAAATAACCTGCTGCTGTATCAACAAACGCACTTGTCGGCAAAGTAGTTGCCGTTTGAGACATTTTATAAATTTTACTGCCCAAATTATAGTACAAATCAATTCCGTGTATTTCTAAAAGACTTGGATTTAAATCATTTGCAAATACCATTTCAGAAGATATCTCATTTAAGGTTGTATTTATTTTTGTGATTGCTGCGGGTGTGTGCCCTATTACATTCCAAGAAGCGTCATAAATATTATTCCCTTCACATAAAACCACTAAATTTCCGGCATTATCAAAAAACAGTTCATCAGGGTTATCATTTACAGTAATTTCTGTAGTTGCTTTAGAAGCTATATCAATAACAGACACAATATTATTTGTGGTATAAGCGCCTTTATGAGATACATATAATTTTCCATTTTTAGCAATAATGCGTTCAGGGCCATTGCCAACTGGTATTTTACCTGTAACAGTGTAACTTTTTAAATCAATTTCAGCCACAAAATCATCAGTGGCATCACTGGTGCTTCCCCAATTTGTAGCATATCCTTTATCTCCAACAACCACCATATATCTTGGCAATTCCAAATCTGCGGTAATTGTCCCTTTTTTCAAAAAAGTATATCTATCAACCACAGTTATTGTATTTTGGTTATCTACAACAATATATGCGTTTGAATTATCAAAGGCTATTGATTGCAAATAAACACTTAATTCACTATTGTTTACTTTTTTATAAATTTGGCTTTCGGTGGTGCTAAAATCATAAGAAACATAATAAACAGAACCTGAAGCTCCTCCTTCACCTGATATAAGTAACCCATTTTCGTAGTCTCCTTTAGGTTCTTGTATTTCATCATCATTATTACAAGAAACAAATATTACGCTTAATATAAAAGCGCTAAGCAAAAATTTACTGATTTTCATAATTTTAAAATTTATAGTTTATATTTAAGTTTATATTTCTGTTTGGCATTGGCCTGCCCGGCAAAACCTGATAAGGTTTATTAAATAAATTATTGATTTTAACACCTAAAACTAATTGTGAAGTTTTGGTTTTCAAAAGATGATAATTAACCCCTAAATTCCCAACATTAAAATACGGAACGGTAAAATCAGTAATATTGTCAGTTGTGGTATAAATTTCTCCATTGAATAAATGCTGGTAATACGCACTTATTTTTTTATAAGAATAACCCACGGTTGCATTTAACAAGTGTTTAGGTATAAATGGCAACAATTGCTTTGTGATTCTATCTTTTGAAATGGTATAACTATAGTTTGCATTAAAATTGACAGCGTGCTTGGCAATATTTTTTTTATAAGCAATTAAAAACTCTAACCCTTTATTTTCAACATCATCTAAATTTACTGGTGTCCAAACTCCTGGTCTTTCAGGATCTCCGCTTGGCGTCCAAACAATTTTATCTTTTGTGTTTATAAAAAAAGCGCCTACATCAATTTTTAACTGATTGTTTTTATACCCCAATCCAACTTCTCCCTGTAGAGAGGATTCCGGTATTAAATTTTTATTTCCAAGTGCCGGCCAATACAAATCGTTAAAACTGGGGACTCTGTAATTTTTCGAACCATTTAGCCTAATAAATGTGTTTTTTGCGGGTTTTATTTCAGCACCAAGCGCAAAAACAAAAGGCATGGGATAATCGGAATTAAAATCTTTTCTAACTTTAGCGTTGAAAGCACCAAAATTTTCAATTTGTTGATTAAAAATAAATGATTGCGAAAACTGTTTTCTGTTTTCCTCTTTTATTTGATTTGTTTTTCCGAAGGCAGATTCAATTTCTGAAGATGATTCTAAACTTGAATTTGATGAAATTTTATAGTTAAAATCGTAATTTAAAAGATATCTTCTTGATTTCCCAAAATTAAAATTCGTGCTATTTTTATCAGCAAAATATTGATATTCTTCCGTCAAAAAGGCTAATTTTAAAGTATGGGAACTTTCATTTTTTTTATAATTAAAATCGATTAAATTTTTAAAACTTAAGTCCTTATATTTTTCTTTTGCTGCTGAGGGATTTGGTAATTGCCCCGAAAATTCTCGGTTTCCGTGATATTTTGAAGTGTAAAAACTAATCTTCGTAAAATCACTTAATTTTTGGGCAATGCCAAAGCTAAAATCGGTATTATGATAAGCCCCATTTTCGTTTTTCAGATTGTGGCCTAACCACTTATAATCATTTTCAGATTCATTATAGGCCAACCCAACTTTTATGGCAGTGTCAGCTCTTCCAAAAGAAAATTTGTATGAATTACGATAAGTTCCAAAACTACCAATAGAAGAAACTAACTGATTTTTAACATAATTTCCAAAATGCAATTCATCATTTAAATGAATGGTGCCGCCAACAGCTCCAGAACCAAACTCAATACTTCCTCCACCACTTCTTACGTTAATTTCATCAAACAAACTTACATTCAAAGAATTAAAACCAGTTTGACCATTATTAATGGAATTGATGTTAATTCCATTCCAAATCACCGCCGTATTAGAAGCGCTTGTTCCTCTAAAACTAGCAGAACTCGTTCCTCCTGCTCCATATTCTTTGATGTAAATAGGCGAATTATATCGCAACAATGAAGAAAACGATTCTGAGTTATTTAAAATAATAGAATCGCTTAATATTAATATTTTATAACCATTTGAATGTTTATTTAATTTAACAGTTTGTATATTAACCACATTTAAAGATACAACCACCTCTTCTTCTTGAGCATAAAAATTCAAACCAATAAAAAAAAATAAATAAAATAAAAATCTGCTAAATTGCATCATAGTTAATTCACTTTTCTCCCGAAAGTTTTAATTAATAAGATTTGGCAGGTCTCCTGGCTTGCGTATTGTTATTTACCTTCCCATTCTTTCTTGAACAGTGGTTTAAAGTGGTATAACAATCATCGAATAAATTCGACTAAGCGTACAGTTGCGGGTACAGCGTTGGATTTTAACCAACTTCCCTTTTCACTTATATACTATAAAGCATATATAAGAACCATAATCATTGGCAAAAGTAATTAATTAAGATGAAATTGTTCTATTAAATTTTGAAAATATTACATTTGCCGAAATTGTTTACCGTTATGATTTATTATATTACTGGAGGAGAACGTTCTGGAAAAAGTTCATATGCCCAACAACTCGCAGAGAATTTAAGCAATACTCCCTATTATTTAGCAACTGCTAGAATTTGGGATGAAGATTTTGATAAAAGAGTTAAAAGACATAAATCTGATAGAGATGAACGCTGGACCACTATTGAAGAAGAAAAAGAAATTTCAAAAGTAATTCCAATAAAATCGGTTGTAGTAGTTGATTGTGTTACTTTATGGCTTACAAATTTATACATAGATTTTGAAAACAATATAGAATTTTCATTGGAATTTGCTAAAAATGAAATTGAACAACTAACTAATTTAGATAGTGATATTATTATTATTTCAAATGAAATTGGAATGGGTATTCATGCCCAAACACATGTGTCCAGAAAATTTACAGAACTACAAGGCTGGGTAAACCAATGTATTGCCAAAAAAGCAGATAAAGCTGTTTTTATGGTATCTGGTCTTCCAATAATATTAAAATAAAAAATAAATAAAATGAAATTATTCAATATTAGCCCAATCAATTACGAATTAGAAGATCAAATAAACCATAAAATTGATTATAAAACAAAACCTTTAAATGCACTAGGCACACTTGAAACTATTGCAAAACAGCTTTGCTTAATTCAACAAACATTAACACCTACTTTAAACAATACTTTATTAATTGTTTTTGCCGCAGACCACGGTATTGCAGCCAAAAACAGCATAAGCCCTTATCCACAGGAAGTTACTGCCCAAATGGTGTTGAATTTTTTAAATGGAGGTGCTGCAATTAATGTGTTTTGCAAACAAAACAATATAAAATTAAGAGTTGTTGACGCAGGTGTAAATTTTGATTTTGCTAAAAATACTTCTTTAATTAATGCTAAAATTGCCAAAGGCACAAATGATTATTCAATGCAACCAGCAATGAGCAAAGAACAATGTTCCGAAGCCATTAAAAAAGGTGCTGAATTAGTTGAGCAATACCATAACGAAGGAACTAATTGTATTGCTTTTGGTGAGATGGGAATTGGAAATACTTCTTCTGCTGCTTTATTAATGAGTGGTTTTACAAAAATACCTATCGAACATTGTGTAGGTAAGGGAACCGGATTAACCATTGATGGAGTTTCTAAAAAAGCTGTTATTTTAAAGCAAGTTCAAAATTTACATGGAATTAGTAAAGATCCATTAGAAAATTTGAAAAATTTTGGTGGGTTTGAAATTGCAATGATGTGTGGCGCTATGTTGAAAGCTGCTGAATTAAAAATGTCCATTATTATTGATGGCTTTATAGTTACTTCAGCTTTATTGGTTGCACAAGCAATAGCTCCCAATATCTTAGGCTATTGTTTATTTTCACATGTATCAAATGAACAAGGTCACAAAAAAATGTTAAGCTATTTAAATGCCACACCTATTTTGCAATTAGATTTACGGTTAGGAGAAGGTACTGGTGCCGCAATTGTATATCCAATAATACAATCGGCAGTTAATTTTATGAATGAAATGGCCAGTTTTGAAAGCGCTGGCGTAAGTAACAAATAATACAATTTATGTTAAAAAAAGAATTGAGTGTGTTTTTTACGGCAATAATGTTTTTTACAAGAATTCCATGTCCGAAATGGATTAATCATTCCCCTGAAATACTCAATAAAAGCACTAAATACTTTTCGTTAGTCGGTATCATTGTAGGGAGCTATGGAGCCCTTACTTATTGGATGATTTCATTTATTTTACCTGAAAATATAGCCTTATTTTTAAGTATGATTGCCACAATTTGGATTACTGGTGCATTTCATGAAGATGGTTTTGCCGATGTTTGTGATGGATTTGGCGGCGGCTTCACTAAAGAAAAAATTTTAACCATAATGAAGGATTCCCGCTTGGGAACATATGGTACCATTGGGCTAGTGGGTATGTTAGCCACTAAATATTTAGCGTTAAGCGCATTCCCAAACCAACTACTGATCACTTTAATTGCTGGTCATAGCATAAGTCGTTTTATTTCAACAGTACTTTTATACTTATATCCTTATGTGCGAGATGATTTAACAAGTAAAGCCAAACCAATGGCGCACGCCTTGAAAGTATCCTCGTTAATTATAAATGGAATTATTGGTTTACTTCCGCTATTTTTTTACAACTCCTATTGGATATTTTTAGCAATAATTCCTCCTTTCATATCTATGCTATTTATGGGGAGGTTTTTTAAAAAATGGATAGGTGGCCAAACAGGTGATTGTGCTGGAGCAACACAACAAGTTGCCGAAGTCGTTTTTTACTTAAGTATATTAGTTCTATGGAAATTTATCTAATCAGGCATACAACACCTTACATTGAAAAAGGAATTTGTTATGGTCAATTAGATATTGATGTAACAAGTTCATTTGAAGATGAAGCTACCAAAATTACAACTGCTATTACTATTGAAACCGATACAATTGTTTATTCAAGTCCGTTGAAAAGGTGTACAAAATTGGCTTCAAAATTTTCCAAAAATATAATTATTGACAAACGATTAATGGAATTAAATTTTGGAGATTGGGAAAATCACAGATGGGATACTATACCAAAACTCGAATTAGATTTATGGATGAATGATTTTGTGAATGTTACAATACCAAATGGTGAAGCCTATACCGATTTATTTAAAAGATCCAATAGCATATTTGATGAAATTACGGCTTCAAGAGCAGCAAAACTAATTATAACAACTCATGCTGGTGTAATTAGAAGTATACTGGCAAAAATTAAAAATGTACCGCTTGAAAATTCTTTTGACATAAAAGTTGAATATGGCGAAATTTTTAAAATTAAAAAACAAAATAATAGCTATAAAATTCTTTAAAAAAATATTATAATGAAATTAAAATTTTACTTTGCTCAAACTTTAATAATTCTTACATTATTAAATTCTTGTAAAAATGAAACGCGTAAAATTGAAGAAAGTAAACCTACTTCAACCTTAAAATACTCCAAAGGATTTGACATTCAGCATTTTAATAATTATACAAAACTCACTATAAAAGCGCCTTACCAAAATTCAACAGAAACTTTTGAATTTATGCTCACTGCCGACAAATCAAACAGCGATTTAAATACCATCCAAATTCCCATAAATTCAATTGTGGTCACAAGCACTACGCACATTCCAATGCTCGAATTGTTGCAAGTTGAAAATAAACTGGTGGGTTTTCCCAATACCGATTATATTTCATCGCCAAAAACAAGAAGTTTAATCGCACAGGGTTCCATTAAAGAACTGGGTCACGAGGAAAGTATCAACACCGAATTATTGCTCGATTTAAAACCCGATTTGGTGGTTGGTTTTTCGCTGAACAGCAACAATAAAATGTTTTCGGTTATTGAAAAATTTGGAATTCCGGTATTGTTAAATGGAGACTGGATGGAGGAAACGCCGCTTGGCCGTGCGGAATGGATTAAGTTTTTTGGCGTTTTGTTTGATAAAGAAAAAATGGCGGACAGCATTTTTAATGACATCGAAAAAAATTATTTGGAAGTAAAAAATATTGCCTCAAAAGCGACAAAAAAACCAACGGTAATTTCGGGCGGACTTTTTAAAGATGTATGGAACTTGCCTGCGGGCGACAGTTTTGAAGCCGCTTTTTTGAAGGATGCCAACACAAATTACCTATGGAAAGATTCTAAAGGAAAAGGAAGCCTTTCCTTAAACATTGAAAATGTGTTCGAAAAAGGCAAAGATGCCGAATTGTGGATTTCTCCGAGTTATTATAAAACGATGGAACAGCTTAATGATGCGAATGATATGTATCCAAAATTCACTGCATTTCAAAACAATAATATATTCTCTTATGTGAACAAACAGGGAGTTTTGGGTGGCATTGTTTATTTTGAACTTGCCCCTGCGCGACCGGATTTGGTCTTAAAAGATCTGATTAAAATTGCACACCCTGAATTGTTAAAAAATTATGAGTTAACTTTTTATGAAAAATTAAAGTAAGTTTTCAGTTAATAAATTTCGACTGTTATGAGTTAAAAAATTGATGGTAAATTGCTTTCAACTTTTTAAAGCCCAACGCGCTGGCTGGCCCAATCGCTAAAAACAGCTACCAGCTGTTTTTTTTAACGCTCCATCCCCCCTTCGGGGGTTAGGGGGCCTTTAAAACAACTTAATTTGCCCAGCTTCGTCTAAAAGGTTGTCATTTTCAGAATCCGAATCATCGTCAGAAGAATTGGTTCCATCATCAATAACTTCTTCATCGTTTACTTCAACTTCTTCTAAAATTGGTGCTTCATACGGCAAAGGCTCCAACATATTCACCTGCTTGATTTTATCGGCGGTCAATTGATTTCCTTGCGCTTTTATTCCTTTGATGGCGATAAATTCCTCAAAATTTAATAAAACAGGTTCCAAATTTCGCTTAGAGAACAATATTTCGGCCATTGGCCTATAATCTGTGGCAACAATTTCCAATTGGGATTTTGGATGTTCGGAGATGAAAAGTTCTTCCTTATTCGGATTGTCGATCATAAATCGTTTGACAAAGTATTTTTCCTTGTCGCCATCATAATAAATCACAGAAATCGGTTTTTCCGGAACCCATTTTTCCAGCACAATCATATCACTGTCGAAATGCGTGCTAAGCTCTGGTTTAATGGTTTTAATGATGCCTTTCTGATTCACAATCAGCAATCGGTCTTCTGGCTTAAATTCACCCAACAATTCTCCTCTTTTATCAACATTTAAGCGTTGCACGGTTTCATCAAACCAAATTTTTCTGGGTTTCAATGTTGAAACACCTTCCGATTTCAATTCAATTTTTTTGATGGCGTGTTTTGTGACGATATTTCCTTTGGAACTTCGCCCTTTGATGGCCAAGGCTGAAAAATCAATGTCCCATTTCAGTTTTTTTATGCTTCCGGTGGCACGCAAATTAATGGTGATTGTTTCCGCTTCCCCATTCGGGTTTTCGGTAAAATAAAGCACTTGTGATCCTTTATTTCCGGCTGTTAAATCATATTCTTTATCGCGCGTAACTCCGGTAACATTAAAACGTTTTATGTAACTCGGACCGTTTTTGCCGTCTCTGTAAATCATATTGTAAACGGTGCGCGTATCGTTCTTTTTGAACACTGCCACGTGAATAATGTCTTTTCCCACAAAGGTTTTTGCATCAACTTTAGTAACCAGCATCGCTCCGTCTCCTCTAAAAACAATCACATCATCAATATCCGCGCAATCATCAACATATTCATCTTTTTTAAGCGAAGTACCAACAAAACCTTCCTCTTTATTTACATAGAGTTTGGTGTTTCGCATCACCACTTTGCTAGCAATAATATCGTCAAACAACCTGATTTCTGTCAAACGCTCTTTTCCTTTTCCGTATTTGAGTTTTAGGTTTTTAAAATAGTCAATGGCAAATTCAATAATATTGGCCAAATGTTTTTTTACTTCGGCAATTTTTTCTTCCAGACTTTCTATAAACTGTTTGGCTTTGTCGATATCAAATTTTGATATTTTCTTGATGCGAATTTCTGTCAGACGCACTATATCTTCTTCAGTAATCGGTCGTTTTAAATGTTTGATGTGCGGTTTTAAACCTTCATCAATCGCCTTAATTACACCTTCCCAGGTATCCTGATCCTCAATATCTCGGTAAATTCTATTTTCAATAAAAATACGTTCTAAAGAAGCGAAATGCCATTGCTCATCCAATTCATTTAACTGGATTTCAAGCTCTAGCTTTAATAATTCTACGGTATGATTTGTTGATCGAATTAAAATTTCTGATACCCCTATAAAAACCGGTTTGTTATCGTCGATCACACAACACAAAGGCGAAATCGGATTTTCACAACTGGTAAAAGCGTAAAGCGCATCAATGGTTTTATCGGGTGAAATGCCGTTTGGTAAATGCACCAATATTTCCACATTGGCGGCGGTATTGTCTTCTATTTGTCTGATTTTAATGGTTCCTTTTTCATTCGCTTTTAAAATGGAATCGATTAAAGTGGATGTTGTGGTACCGAAAGGAATTTCGGTAATCACCAACGTTTTTTTATCGAGTTGGCCAATTTTTGCTCGAACCCTTATTTTTCCGCCTCTTTTTCCGTCGTGATATGAAGAAACATCCGCAATTCCTCCGGTTAAAAAATCTGGAATCAGCAAAAAAGGCTTCCCTTTTAAATGTTTTATGGAAGCATCAATCAATTCATTAAAATTGTGCGGTAAAATTTTTGTTGAAAGTCCGACTGCAATTCCTTCCGCTCCTTGCGCCAATAACAGCGGAAACTTAACGGGTAAATCTATTGGTTCTTTTTTTCTGCCGTCATAAGAAGATTGCCAATCGGTCGTTTTCGGATTGAAAACAACCTCCAAAGCGAATTTCGATAAGCGTGCTTCAATATATCGCGCTGCGGCAGCACGGTCACCGGTTAAAATATTCCCCCAGTTTCCCTGCATATCAATCAGCAATTCTTTTTGGCCCAGTTGAACCAAAGCATCGGAAATAGAAGCATCACCGTGTGGATGGTATTGCATCGTATGCCCGACAACATTCGCCACTTTATTGTAACGGCCATCATCCAAATCCTTCATAGAATGCATAATTCTGCGTTGCACCGGTTTAAAACCATCTTTTAACGCAGGAACCGCACGCTCCAAAATAACATAAGAAGCATAATCCAAAAACCAGTCTTTGTACATTCCCGTAACTTTGGTAATGGTTTCCTGGTTGCCGAATTCTTCGTTGATATATTCTTCTAAATGTTCGTTTTCGTTGTTGTCTTCTTCCATATTTCCCATCCTTTATCCTTCCCAAAGGGAAGAAAATTGGTGTGTTGTAATTTTTTTATTTTAAATCAAAAATTTTCTTCAATAATATCCAATTCAAATTTCAAATTTTCTATGATAAACTTTTGGCGGTCGGGGGTGTTTTTTCCCATATAAAATTCCAATAATTTATCAATAGACATTTCTTTATCAAGCATTACGGGATCCAACCGAATGTTATCTCCAATAAAATTGGCAAATTCATCAGGGGAAATTTCGCCCAGTCCTTTAAATCGTGTAATCTCCGGTTTCCCTTTTAACGAATCTATTGCCTGTTGTTTTTCTTCTGGGGAATAGCAATAAAAAGTTTGTTTTTTATCCCTCACCCTGAACAGTGGCGTGTCTAAAATATATAAATGGCCTTCTTTGATCAATTCAGGGAAAAATTGCAAAAAGAAAGTGATCAACAGCAAGCGAATATGCATCCCGTCCACATCGGCATCGGTTGCAATCACAATGTTGTTGTATCTTAATTCTTCTATGGATTCTTCAATATTAAGAGCCGCCTGCAACAAGTTAAATTCTTCATTTTCATACACAATTTTCTTGTTCATTCCGTAGGAATTCAAAGGCTTTCCGCGCAAACTGAATACGGCTTGCGTATTTACGTTCCTGGATTTGGTGATGGAACCGCTGGCAGAATCTCCTTCCGTAATAAATAACGTGCTTTCTAACCGATTCTCTTTCTTTAAATCGTTTAAATGAACTCGGCAATCGCGTAATTTTTTATTGTGCAATCCCGCTGTTTTCGCTCGTTCACGGGCTAATTTTCTGATGCCAGACAAGTCGTTACGTTCTTTTTCGGCCTGTAATATTTTTTTCTGTATTCTTTCTGCAACAATCGGATTTTTATGAAGATAGTTATCCAAATTCGTCTTCACAAAATCGGTTATATATGCCCGAACAGAAGGCAATCCGTCGCCCATTTCCGTAGAACCAAGCTTGGTTTTGGTCTGGCTTTCAAAAATAGGCTCCATTACTTTTATGCTGATGGCCGAAACAATAGATTTTCGAACATCCGCTGCATCATAGTTTTTGCCAAAAAACTCGCGTATGGTTTTCACGATGGCTTCTCTAAAAGCATTTTGATGCGTTCCGCCTTGCGTTGTGTGTTGTCCGTTTACAAATGTGTGGTATTCCTCGCTGTATTGCGCTTTGCTGTAGGTGATTGCGACTTCAATGTCATTTCCTTTCAAATGAATAACCGGAAACAACATCGCCTCTTCAGTAATATTTTCTTCCAATAAATCTTTCAATCCGTATTCAGAAAAATACTTTTCTCCGTTAAAAATGATGGTTAAACCTGTGTTTAGGTACACATAATTTTTAATCATTTTTTCAATATACTCGTTTCTGTATTTGAATTTTGTAAAAATGCTTTTGTCGGGAACAAAGGTTACTTTGGTTCCTTTGCGATGTGCGGTTTCTTCAGATGGTGCTACGTTGGTGATATTTCCTTTTTCAAACTCAGCAAAAACCGTTTTTCCGTCCCTAAAAGATTGTACTTTAAAATAAGATGACAAAGCGTTTACCGCCTTTGTTCCGACGCCATTTAGGCCGACAGATTTTTTAAACGCCAGAGAATCGTATTTTCCGCCGGTATTCATTTTAGAAACCACATCCACCACTTTTCCCAACGGAATGCCGCGTCCGTAATCTCGAATGGTCACCGTTTCTTCTTTCACCAAAACTTCAATCGTTTTGCCGGCGCCCATCACATATTCATCAATGGAATTGTCAATAACTTCCTTGATTAAAATATAAATACCGTCATCGGGAGATGAACCGTCGCCTAATTTACCGATATACATTCCGGGACGAAGTCTAATATGTTCTTTCCAATCAAGCGATCGAATATTATCCTCGGTGTAAGCTGTTTGATCTGTCATTTATATTCTGTGATTCTTGAAGCGTGGCTAAAGTACTATTTTGCTTTAAGAAATAAAAAAAAGTCTGTCAAAATAATTATTAACACTTATAAAATTGAAAGTTTATAAGTATTAAAAATGTTAAACGTTATATGTTATAGGTTCAAATTCCAACAATTTCATATTTCATGCCAAATTAAACATTGAACCTAAAATGCATAATATCCCCGTCTTGTACAATATATTCTTTACCTTCAACACGCATTTTTCCTGCTTCTTTCACTTTGGCTTCACTTCCGTATTTCACAAAATCCTCATAAGCAATCACTTCTGCCCTGATAAATCCTTTTTCAAAATCCGTGTGAATAACTCCTGCAGCTTGCGGCGCGGTATCTCCCACATTAATTGTCCAGGCGCGCACTTCTTTAACTCCTGCCGTAAAATAGGTTTGTTGGTTTAATAATTTGTAGGCGGTTCTGATTAAAACCGAAGCGCCCGGTTCTTTTAAGCCTAAATCTTCCAAAAAAAGCTGGCGTTCTTCAAAAGATTCCAATTCCGTAATATCTGCTTCTGTACCAACGGCTAAAATGATCACTTCCGCATCTTCACCTTTTACGGCTTCTTTTACGATATTTACATACGCATTTCCATTAACAGCCGACTTTTCATCCACATTGCAAACGTACAATACAGGTTTATCTGTAATAAATTGCAATGGTTTTATATATTCTTCACGTTCCTTTTCTGTTAAATCAATCGCTCGTACCGATTTGGCGGCTTCTAGTCCTTTTTTAACTTTTTCTAAAACTTCCAATTCTTTTTGGGCTTCTTTAACGCCTGTTCTGGCAGCTTTTTTAACCTTGTCAATTTTCTTTTCTAAGGTTTCCAAATCTTTTAACTGAAGCTCAAAATCGATGGTTTCTTTATCTCTTAAAGGATCAATAGTGGTATCAACGTGAATGATATTGTCATTGTCGAAACATCGAATCACGTGAATAATGGCATCTGTTTCTCTAATATTCGCTAAAAATTGATTTCCCAATCCTTCTCCTTTGCTTGCACCTCGAACCAATCCTGCAATATCAACTATATCAACTGTTGCGGTTTGCACACGCTGGGGTTTAACCAATTCTTCTAATTTCGTTAACCGGCTGTCCGGCACATTTACCACCCCAATATTTGGTTCTATGGTACAAAACGGAAAATTGGCGCTTTGCGCTTTTGCATTGGACAAACAATTAAATAAGGTCGATTTTCCAACGTTTGGCAATCCTACTATCCCTGCTTTCATANNTAAAATAAAAGGTCAATAAATTTTCAATTTTTGATAATAATTGTATATTAGCTCCAAACATTAACCAAATTAACAATGAAAAAATTAAACATTTTATTAGTATTACTTTGTTTCTTTGCAAATATTGCAGTTGCTCAGGAACTTATTTCAGGAATTGTCACTAACGCTTCGGGCGAACCTTTACCTGGGGCAAGCGTCATTGAAAAAGGAACATCAAACGGCACTGTTACCGATTTTAACGGGAATTATAAAATCTCCGTAAAGAAAGGTTCAACGCTTATTTTTAGCTTTGTTGGATTTCAATCAAAAGAAATTCAGGTTACGTCCAACAATTTAAATGTCTCTTTGGAAGATAAAGGAGAACAATTAAACGAGGTGCAAATTGTGGGCTCAAGAAGCACAAAAAGAACTGCTGTAGACACCCCAGTTCCTGTGGATGTTATTGATGTAAACCAGCTGGCCACCAAAAACGGAAATGTTGAAATCACCCAAATTCTGCAATATGCAGCGCCTTCGTTCAATGCCACAAAACAATCGGGTTCTGATGGTGCCGACCATATTGTTCCAGCTTCGTTAAGGGGATTGGGTCCTGACCAAACTTTGGTTTTGATCAACGGAAAAAGAAGACACCAATCATCGCTTGTCAATATTTTCGGAACGCGCGGCAGAGGAAACTCGGGAACAGATTTAAATGCAATTCCGGTTGCCGCAATCAAAAGAATTGAAGTTTTAAGAGACGGCGCTTCCGCTCAATATGGTTCAGATGCCATTGCCGGCGTTATTAATATTGTTTTAAAAGACAATACCGACGGTGTTACAGGAGGAATTACTTACGGTGCTTATAGCACCGCCATTGGTGAGGGCTGGGAAGAAGCAACCGGAGAAACTTTGCACAATGTGGAAGGAAAAAACAGGCTTGATGGAAAAGACAAACGTTTTGATGGCGAAACCACAAAATTAGACTTGAACTATGGCGTAAAAGTTGGTGAGAAAGGATATATGAACTTCACCACTGAATTGTTTTCAAAAGAAAAAACATTGAGACCTGGTTTTTCTTGGAGAAAAGGATATGGGAGCGCTGAAGTAGATGCTTTCAATTTTATGATAAACACCATGATTCCTGTATCAGACAATACTGAAATTTACGCTTTTGGTGGCAAAAATTATAGAGATACCAATGCCAATGCCTTTTCAAGAGATAGTTATGCTGATGGTGACAACCGTTCTGTGCCAAGTTTGTATCCTAACGGATTTACGCCACAAATTACATCCAATATTATAGACGCTTCCATTTCTGCAGGCGTTAGGCATAAAATGGAAAACGGCTGGAATGTTGATTTTAACAACACTTATGGAAAAAACAGCTTCCATTATTTTATTAAAAACACAAACAACGCTTCCTTAAAAGACGCCTCTCCTACCGATTTTGATGCTGGAGGACACAGCCTTTCGCAAAATACAACAGGCATTGATTTTAGTAAATATTTTGAAGAAGCTGAAAGCGGAATCAACCTTGCTTTCGGAATGGAATACCGAACTGAAAATTTTATTATTTTTTCGGGTGAAGAAGCTTCTTATGCTTTGTATGATGAAGACGGTTTACCAATCACAAATCCGGCCACACAAACAGTAGCCTTCGATTCTAACGGGGATGACCTTCCCGGAGGCTCACAAGGATTTCCAGGTTACAGTCCGGATAATGAAGTGGACAGAAGCAGAAGTAATTTAGGGCTTTACGTCGATTCTGAATTTAACTTAAGTGATTCATTTTTGGTTGCAGTGGCTTTACGCTATGAAGATTACAGCGATTTTGGCAGCACTTTTAACTACAAATTGGCCAGCAGATTTAAAGTGAGTGAAAACTTGTCATTTCGGGGTTCAGTGTCAACCGGTTTTAGGGCGCCATCGTTAGCGCAACTTTACTACAATTTAATCTTCACGAATATTGTGAACGGCCAGTCATTAACTTCTTTGCTTTCCGCAAACAACAGTACGGTTACCAAAGGGTTCGGTATCAATCAGTTGACAGAAGAAAAAGCGTTGAATGGAAGTATTGGATTCACTTTTAATAAAGGAGGATTTACAGCAACAGTAGATGCCTATTCTATTAGTGTGGACGACAGGATTGTGTTAACCGACAATTTTGATGCTTCCGGACTTGGAATTCCGGGTGTTGAAGCCGCACAATTTTTTGCGAATGGCGTTGACACAAGAACCCAAGGACTTGATATGGTTTTTACCTACAGTGGTTCAATTGACAGCGATAACACTTTCAATGTTGGTTTAACCGGAAATATTAACGACCTTAAAATTGAAAAAATTCACAATGGCAGCTTAAATGAGTATACTTTTTTTAGTCCGTTTTCAAGAGCATATCTTGAAGCTGCCGCGCCAGATTATAAATTTGGGCTGAATATGGGATTTACCCATAAAAAATTCAATGCAAATGTTAATTTAACACAATTCAGTGAGGTAAAATTGCAGGATTTTCAATGGGTAGACACGCCAGCAACAACCCAAGCAGAAGCCAACGATTTGTATGCTGTGGCAACGGACACCTACAAAAAAGCGATGGTGGTAGATTTAAATCTCTCTTATGAAATTTCCAAATCATTTACTTTCACAGTCGGCGGAAATAATATTTTCAACAAATATGCAACACCACAATTTGATGGCTGGACCGATCAAGGAGGATTGATGGATTCTGTTCAAATGGGTTCAGATGGCGCCTACTTTTTTGGAAGAATTTCTTTTAAACTATAAAATTTAAATTCTAATTAATTAAAAAGAAGGTGTCTTTTTCAAAATACACCTTCTTTTTTTAACTTAAATATTTTGGCAAGGGGCTTTAACCCCTTGTTGAAAATAATGGGGATTTTAGAATAGCTGTTTTATTTTAAACTGGACTAAGGATGCAATTCTAAATATTTATCCACAAAAGCCTTAATGCCATCTTCAATATTTGTCTCCGGTTTAAAATTGATATGGTTAAATAAGCTTTCCACATTGGCATAAGTGCTTTGCACATCGCCTGGCTGCATCGGTTTAAATATCATTTTTCCTTTTTTATCCAAAGTCTTTTCAATGGCTCTAATAAAATCCATTAAGGCAACCGGACTGTTATTTCCAATATTGAATAACTGATAAGGCTTGGTGCTTTTTGAAGAAGTTGGCTTTTTAGGGTCAAACTCAGGGTTATTTGCTTTTGGGGCCAATGGTATCAATCGCTTTACGCTTTCAACGATATCGCCTACATAGGTGAAATCGCGACTCATATCTCCATTGTTGAACACTTCAAATTCTTTATCCTCAATAATGGCTTTCGTAAAAATATACAGCGCCATATCGGGTCTGCCCCATGGTCCATACACTGTAAAAAAACGCAATCCGGTTGAAGGAATGTTGTATAAATTGGCATAAGAATGCGCCATCATTTCATTGGCTTTTTTGCTTGCGGCGTACATTGCCAGCGGATGATCGGTACAATTATCTTCCTGAAAAGGAATATCTTCACTCAATCCATAAACAGAACTTGAAGAAGCAAACAACAAATGTTCCACCGGATAAGTCCTGCAGCTTTCCAAAATATTTAAGAATCCGGTAATATTGCTATCCACATAAGCATGCGGATTTTCCAATGAATATCTTACGCCTGCCTGTGCCGCCAAATTCACCACATAATCAAATTGCTGTTCTTTGAAAAGAGCTTTTAGATTTTCTAAATCCGTTAAATCCAATTTTATAAAAGATATACCCGACAACTTTTGCAATTTATTGTATGCAATAGCATCAGTCTCAAAACCCAAATCTTTTAAACGCGCAAATTTTAGTTGCTGGTCGTAATAATCGTTAATATT
>DPCK01000028.1 GCA_003516285.1 Lutibacter sp.
TATTTTAAGTAGTCTTGAAAGAGAGGAAAAAGAAAAATTAAAAAATTTAAACAGAATTGATTATAAAATTGGTTTTCATATTTTAAGACCATTGAGATTTATTAAAAGAATATTTAAAATAGTTACAATTTATTAAGATAAAGTATGCCGCAAGCCATTTTAATAACTGCCTATAAAAATTATCATCATTTGGGGGAAATTATAAAATTCTTTGATGATGATTTTGAGGTATATATTCATATAGACAAAAAAAGCATTATTACGAAAGAAGAATTAAATAAATTAAAAAATTATAGTCAGGTAAAACTTGTAACTCAAAAATACAAAGTTAATTGGGGAGGGTTTAATCATTTAAAAAGCATCCTATATTTGACAGAAAAAGCACTTAAAAATCCACAAAATTATTATTTCCATTTGATTAGCGGACACGATTTCCCAATAAAAAAATTATCAGAATTTAAAATCTATTTTGTTGAAAATAGAACATCGGAATTTATAAGTAATTTTGAGATACCTAGACTTGGAGGAGCTGATAATGGAGGATTGGATCGCATTGAATATTATAATTTGTATAATGTATTTGATGCAAAAGTTCCAATACAAAATGGTTTTATCAGACGGTTTATAGCGCTACAAAAAAAAATAAAGTTTAACAGGCCGATTTCCTCCAAAATGCCAAAATTGTATAGCGGCTCAACCTGGTGGAGTTTAAGCAGACCTTGTGTGGAATATGTTATAAATTATTCGAATAAAAATAAATTTGTATTGAACAGATTTAAACACACTCTTTGCTCAGAAGAATTTTATTTTCAAACCGTCATTATGAATTCCTCTTTTGCCGATTATGTAAAAAATAATAGTTTAAGGTATATTGATTGGATAGCACGGAATGGCAACAATCCAGCTATTTTAGATGAAACGGATTTAGAAAAAATAATAAAATCCGATGCGTTTTTTGCACGTAAATTTGAATACCCTTTGTCAATTAACATTTTGAATAAAATTAAAGCGATGATTAAGGAATGAATCCCATAGTAACTATCATTATGGCAACTTACAATAGAGGACACTTTATTGTAGAAACCTTGCAATCCATACAAGCACAAACATTTTATGATTGGGAATGTTTGATTGTAGATGATGGAGGAACCGACAATACCCCAGAAGTTATTGCGCCAATACTGGAAAATGACAACAGGTTTCAATTTTTAAAACGACCTTTCAACTATAAAAAAGGTTTGTCGGGCTGCCGCAATTTTGGATTGGATTTGGCAAAAGGAGAATATATTATTTTCTTTGATGATGATGATATGGTACATCCTGCTAATTTAAAAACGTGCTTGGAGGTCATTGAAGCAAATACCGTTGATTTTTGTCACTATCAAAAGTTATCTTATGAAGTACAGCAACCAATTATTGAAACTAAACTTATAACAATACAACAATACCTAAGCAAAATCGATATTGAAAAAATAATTACTCAGGAAATTGGATTGGCATCTTGTACGGTTATGTGGAAAAAGCAATGTTTTGAAAATTGTCGATTTAATGAAAAACTGATGTATGCGGAAGAATGGGAATGTTATAGCAGGTTAATCACAGAAGGTTTTAAAGGTGTAATTATTGAGAACATTCTATATTATAACCGAAAACATCCAAATTCAAATACAGGTGAGTTTTATAGAAATAATTCTATTAGAAGAGCATCTAAAAAGGAAGCGATTTTATTGGTGATGCAGAATTTACGGAAAAAAAAATTGCTTTCAAATTACTTAATACGCTATTTTGTGCAAATTTCTGTGGGTTTTAAAGAGTATCACTTATTCTCTCAGTTAATGCAAATTCCAAAATTATCTATTTTTGAAAAAGTTACATGGCAACTTTTCTATTTTACCTTAACTTTCCGCTTATTCCTTTTTGGAAAATGGAAGAAAATTAAAAAAAGGAAACAAGTATGAAAATCCTCCTTTGTTTTGGCACGCGCCCTGAAGCCATAAAAATGGCTCCTTTATACCATGAATTAAAAAAGCATGAGGCATTTGAGGTAATAGTTTGTGTAACAGCACAACACCGAGAAATGTTGGATCAGGTTTTGGATTTTTTTGAAATTATCCCCGATTATGATTTGGATGTGATGCAGCCAAACCAAACCTTGAATGGCTTAAGTTCACAGATTCTTTCTAAAATGGATACGGTACTAAACGATGCAAATCCCGATTTGGTATTGGTGCATGGAGATACCACCACTTCAGCGATGGTCGCCCTTGCTACATTTCATAAAGGCATTAAAGTTGGCCACGTAGAAGCAGGATTAAGAACTTATAATAAAAAAGCGCCTTTTCCGGAGGAATTAAACAGACAATTAACAGGAAGAATAGCTGATTTTCATTTTTCTCCCACCTTAAAAGCAAGTCAAAATTTATTGAGTGAAGGAGTGAAAAATAAAGCAGTTGTTGTCACAGGAAATACGGTGGTTGATGCCTTATATTTAACCTTGGAAAAATTAGAGAATGGCTTTACAAATGAAACAATTGAGTATTTAAAAGGCAAAATAAATTTTAATAACAAAGTCATATTGGTCACAGGTCACAGACGCGAAAGTTTTGGAGAAGGTTTTGAAAATATCTGCAAAGCCATATTGGAACTGTCCAAAAATAAGGAGTTAGAAATTATTTATCCGGTGCATTTAAACCCAAATGTTCAAGAAACTGTATACAAGATGCTTTCGGGGTTTGAAAATATTCTTTTAATCGAACCCTTGGACTATCCTTCGTTTGTTTGGTTGATGAGTAAATCAAGTTTAATCATATCAGATTCTGGTGGCATTCAGGAAGAGGCACCATCTTTTAACATTCCCGTTTTGGTTACCAGAGAAGCCACAGAACGTGATGAAGGCATTAAAGCCGGATGTTCTTATTTGGTGGGTAATGATATGTCAAAAATAGTTGATATCGCAAATAAATTGTTACAACTAAAATTGTCTAGAGAAACGCATCCGAATCCGTATGGAGATGGAAAGGCAAGTGAAAAAATAGTAAATTTTATTAAAAATAACCTTTAAGTTGGGTGTAATTAAAAAAATATTGGTGGTTGTTGATTCTATTGATGTTGACGACAGCAGTGGCTCAAAAGCGAATGTTGCTTTGATTTTAAATTTAAGAGAAGCCGGTTTTGAGGTGATGGTATATCATTATACCCAAAAAGAAATTCACTTGTTGGATATCAAATGTTTTTTAATTCCAGAGAATAAAGGCCCTGGAATGTATCTTTTAAGCAGATTGGAACGCCTTTTTACACGTTGGACAGGCATCAATTTAAATCCGCTGATGGAAGGATTTTTTGGTTTTTCCTTTACTTTTTTTAATGATACGGCAAGCATTGTAAAAGCATTGAAAAAGAAATCAGATTTTGAACCCGATTTGGTGTTGACCTTAAGCAAAGGTGGCAGTTTTCGGCCACATTATGTCTTATTGAAATTGTCGAAATGGCATTCCAAATGGATGGCATACATTCACGATCCTTATCCGTTTCACTATTATCCGCGTCCATACAATTGGATACAGCCCGGGTATAAAAAAAAAGAACAATTCTTTAAAGTAGTCTCAGAAAAAGCAAAGTTTAGTGCCTTTCCAAGTTTATTGTTAAAGGAATGGATGGGAAGTTATTTTGAGAATTTTTTAAAAACAGGCGTGGTGATTCCGCACCAAAATGCCAAATATGAGGTTCAAAACAAGGTATTTCCAGCTTACTTTGATCCCTCAAAATTTAATTTGCTTCACGCAGGAAATCTGATGAAACAACGCTCTCCGGAAGGATTGGTTAAAGGTTTTAACTTATTTTTAAAGCGACATCCTGAGGCTAAAGAGGATGCAAGAATGTTATTGTTGGGATCGGCTTCTTACCATACCCAACTATTAGAAAGTGTTCAAAAGAACAGCTCTGAAATTTATGTTTACAATGGAAATATGGCTTTTGAGGAAGTATTTCATTTGCAACAACACGTTTCAGTAAACATCATTTTGGAATCAAAATCGGAAATCAGTCCGTTTTTGCCGGGGAAATTTCCGCATTGCGTAGCAGCTAACAAGCCTATTTTGGCATTGGGCCCTTATTATAGCGAAACCAGAAGATTATTGGGAAATGATTACCCATATTGGGCTGAGGCGGATGATGTGGAAAATATTGCTCAAAAAATAGGTACGCTTTTTACTTTATGGTTAAACGATAAAGCCAATTTAAAATTGGATAGGAAAGACCTTTTAAAATATTTGGGTAGTGAGCATTTAAATGAAGTAATGGCAAATTTATATGTCAATTAAGGAATATATTTGATAAGGTTAACACCTGCAAATTAAAAATCTTTTAAAATAATTCTTAAAATTATAACAACATTTACAATTAAATCATTTCATGCAAGCAACAATAATAATTGTATCCAAAAATAGGAGAAAGGAATTGGAATTTACTCTTCAAATTTTAGAAAAATTTCTTGATTTGTCAATTCACGAAGTATTGGTTTTTTTGGATGGTTGTTCTGATAATTCTGAATTATTGCAAATCCAGTTTGATTGGGTAAAATGGTTTGTTTCGGAAAATAGTATTGGTGCTTCTGCGGCGAGGCATCAATTGTACCCAAAAGCACAAGGCCAATTTTTAATAGGTTTAGACGATGATTCACATCCTTTAAATTATGATTTTATAGAAAGAACAGCATATATTTTTGAAAAATTTCCCAATGTTGGCATCATTGCTTTTCAGGAAATAAAAGGAATTTTTGAGTCAGACGAAAACGCTTCGAAACAAGTCAATCCCAAAGAAGAAGAATATTATTGCAGCGAATTTATTGGTTGTGGTTTTGCCATTCGCAAAGATGTTTATATGGCAACCAATGGCTTTCCAGTTTGGATTGATATTTACGGGGAAGAATCTTGTTTGTCTCTGGAAGTATTGGCCAAAGGATATGATATGATTTATTCCAATAGTATTAAAGTGAATCATCGTGTTAATATTGCTGAGCGCAAATTATTTGGTCAAAATTATTTCAGATTTGGGAAGCAATTAAAAAATACTACGTACTATTACTTGGTTTATTACCCATTTCCTATAGGTAAAATCTTAAAATTATATGGTCATAATTTTAGCAAATATGCATTAATGGATTGGACATATTTTAAAGTATTTTTTAAAACTATCTTTGAGGTAGTCCGTGGAGTACCAAGAGTAATGAAATATAGGAACCCGGTAGATAAAAAGGTATTAAAAAAAATGAAAACCTTATCAGGATTGAAATATTAAAGTATTAATGAATATAATAGCCATCATACCAGCAAGAGGCGGTTCTAAAAGACTGCCCAATAAAAACAAGATTTTGATGGGAGGCATTCCATTGCTCGTCCGCAGTATAAAATTTGCTAAGGAAAATCATATAGATAAAATTGTGGTGAGCACCGATGATGCTTCAATAAAGGAAATAGCTCTGCAATATGGCGCTGAGGTACTAGACAGGCCTGCAGCTTTGGCAACTGACAATTCCCCAACAATTGACACTTTAAAACAGGTGATGGAAAATGTAGCCGGGAATTATGACTATGTGGTAGTATTGCAGCCAACAAATCCTCTACGTCCAAAAAACTTATTACAGGAGGCGCTTAAACAAATGAAAGAAGGTAATTTTGACAGTTTAATGACCGTGACCAGAAATGAACAAAAATTCGGCAAGATTATAAATGATAAATTTGTGCCTTACAATTACGCCATCGGACAGCGCAGCCAGGACTTGGAACCTTTGTATTTTGAAAATGGATTGTTGTACATTGCCAAAACAACATTAATTTTGGAAGGCAAATTGGTTGGAGAAAATCACCTGCCATTTATCGTAAATCATCCCTATGCCAAAGTGGATATTGACACCCAGGAAGATCTTGACTATGCGGAATACTTGTTTAACAAATACAATAATTGAAACCGAATCAAATTCCCCTCAAGAGAGGGGTTAGGGGTGTGTTTTTGAAGAGAATATAAAAATATGAAAAATCCATTCATCCAAATAGCCGGAAGAAAAATAGGCCCCGATTACCCTCCATTGGTGATTGCTGAGTTGGGAATCAATCACGAAGGTTCCTTGAAATCGGCCAAAGAAATGGTGGATGCTGCACAAAGGGCAGGGGTGGAAATGGTGAAACATCAGACCCACATTGTTGCAGACGAAATGAGCGGCGCGGCAAAAAAAGTGATTCCGGGAAATGCAACGGTTTCTATTTATGAAATTATGGAGCGTTGTGCGCTCAATGAATCTGATGAATTAGCGTTAAAAAACTATGTGGAAAGCAAGGGAATGATTTTTATTTCCACACCATTTTCACGTGCAGCTGCCAACAGACTGGAAAAAATGAACGTGCCTGCCTATAAAATTGGGTCGGGTGAATGTAACAATTATCCGCTATTGGAACATATTGCTTCTTTTGGCAAACCGGTGATATTAAGCACCGGAATGAACACCATAGATAGTATTCAAAAAGCGTTGGCCATTTTCGACAAACACCAGGTGCCGGTGGCTCTGTTGCACACCACCAATTTGTATCCGACACCTACACATTTGGTGCGTTTGGGGGCGATGACAGCAATGCATCAGGCGTTTCCTGATAAAGTTTTCGGACTAAGTGATCACACTTTAAACAACAATGCCTGTTTGGGTGCGGTGGCCTTGGGAGCCTCAATATTAGAACGTCATTTCACCGACCACTTGAATCGCACCGGACCCGATATTGTTTGCAGTATGGATGAACAGGCCGCAAAAGAATTGATTGTTGCCAGCAAAGAAATCTGGCAAATGCGAGGTGGCATCAAAGAACCCGCAAAAGAAGAACAAGTCACCATCGATTTTGCCTTTGCCACTGTTTGTGCCATTGCCCCTATAAAAAAAGGAGACCTATTCACCAAAGAAAATATTTGGGTAAAACGTCCGGGAACAGGCGAAATCTTGGCGGAACATTATAATGACTTACTGGGTAAAGTGGCATTAAGGGATATTGAAAATGATGAACAGTTGGGTTGGAGGGATGTTAAGGCTTAACACACCCCTGCCCCTCTCAAGAGGGGAGTTAATGCCCCCTAACCCCCAAAGGGGGGATTTAAAAAAGTTAAATATTGAAATTCAAACAAATCAAATTCCCCTCTTGAGAGGGGTTGGGGTGTGTAATTCACAAATCAATAAAGAAACCATATAATCTTTTTGCATCTTTGTATTACATGTTATAAAAAACATTTTAAACGAATAATGAAAAAAATCCTATTCCTGACAGGTACCCGTGCCGATTTTGGCAAAATAAAATCCCTGATTCAAATCCTTGAAAGCGATCAGGCATTTGAAGCCTATGTTTTTGTGACCGGGATGCATTTACAAGAGGAATATGGCTATACCCTGATAGAGATTGAACGCTGCGGATTTAAAAATGTGCATACCTTTGAGAACCACACCCACGAAACCACGATGGATTTAACGTTGGCCAAAACCATTGAAGGACTCTCGGGCTATGTAAAAGAAGTAAACCCCAATATGATTGTGGTGCACGGCGACCGTGTGGAAACATTGGCCGGGGCCATTGTGGGTTCGCTCAACAATATTTTAGTGGCCCATATTGAAGGCGGAGAATTGTCGGGTACGGTGGATGAATTGATAAGGCACAGCGTAAGCAAATTAAGCCATATCCATTTTGTTTCCAATGGCGCTGCCAAAAAACGTTTGCTACAAATGGGTGAAATAGCAGCATCAATCTATAAAATTGGTTCGCCGGACATTGACATTATGTTTTCAAAGGATTTACCAGATTTGGAGGTGGTAAAAAAATATTATGAAATCCCTTTTGAGACCTATGCCATAGTGATGTTTCACCCGGTAACCACAGAATCTGCAGACATAAAAAAACAAGCTGCTGATTTCGTGAATGCATTATTGAAAGACCATCACAATTATGTGGTTATTTATCCCAACAACGATTTGGGGAGCCAGGCAATTATGGACGCCTACAAACCCTTGAAAAACAACCGACGCTTCAAGGTATTCCCTTCCTTGCGGTTCGAATATTTTTTAACCCTGCTTAAAAATGCCCAGTTTATGATTGGAAACAGCAGTGCAGGCATCCGTGAAGCGCCTTATTATGGCATTCCCATTATCAATATAGGAACTAGGCAACAAAACAGGGCTTTAAATGCGGATATTGTCAATGTTAATTACAATGCAAAAAGTATTGCAGATGCCTTGAATAATATTGACGAACACAAGGTCAATAAGACCGCCACTGATTTTGGAAAAGGAAACAGTGCAAAATTGTTTTTGGAAAAGATGTTGGGAAAGGATATATGGGAAATTAACCATCAAAAACAGTTTAGGGAGCTTTAAAAATTCGGATTTAAACAAATGAAAAAACTAGGCATAGTCATTACAGATGGGGTTGGATTCAGGAATTTTATGTTGAGTAATTTTATGGCAGAAGTTTCTCAACAATTTGATGCCGTAATCATTTATTCCGGTTTGCCAAAAAGTGCTTATCAATCTAAATTACCTTCAAACATTATCATCAAAGAATTGGAAGTGTTCACAGAATCCAAACTGACCTGGTTTTTCAGGAAATGGAAAGAAGTGGCACATTTGCAAAAATTTAGGGCCTTTTATGGAATGAATGACAATCTGGTTTCGGGGTATCCCAAAACAAATTCGGCCAGATCACTATTGGTGAAGGGCATCTATTTTTTTACCCGTTTTATCCATTCGGATGGGAGTATTTCAATGGCTGAAAAATGGCAATTCTTATCTTTTTCAAAGCACAAAGTAACGCAATCCTATATAAAACTGTTGAAAGAAGATCAGCCAACCCACGTATTTTTTACCCACCAGCGTCCGCCTTTTCTGGCCCCTTTTTTGGTCGCAGCCAAACAATTGAAAATCCCTGCAAGCACCTTTATTTTTAGCTGGGACAACCTGGCTTCCAAAGGACGTATGTTGGGTACCTTTGACCATTTCTTGGTGTGGAGCGATTTGATGAAAGCCGAATTGTTGTATTTTTATCCGAGGGTAAAAAGCGACAATATAATGGTAGTGGGAACACCCCAATTTGAGCCTTATGTGATGCCCAACTATGAAACAACCAAAGAAGATTTTTTAAAGAAATTTCAATTGGACGTTGCTAAGAAAACCATTTGCTACAGTTGCGCCGATGTGTCCATTGGTAAAAATGATCCTGTGGTGATTACCGCCATAGTCAATGCGATTAGAAGTAATGAGATTAACAGTCAGGTGCAATTGTTGGTGCGTACATCGCCAGCTGAAGATGATGCCCGTTTCAAAGCGATTAGAGAAGCATTTCCAGAAATTGTTTGGAATGTCCCAAAATGGACATTGACCCGTGAAAATCACACAGAAAGCTGGTCACAACGCGTGCCCAGTGAAGAGGACATCAAGGATTTACGCGCGATACTGGAATATGTGGATTTGAACGTCAATATGTGTTCTACAATGAGTATGGACTTTATGTTGTTCAATAAGCCGGTCATCAATACCGTTTTTGGAAACGCAGCAAACGGATTGTACAACGACCAGCGTTTTTTGAACTATGGCCATTATAAAAAAGTGGCGGAAAGCGGTGCGGTTACCATTGCGAAAAATGAAATGGAATTAATCAACCATATGAATGAGGCATTGGCCAATCCGACCCAGAGAACAACCCAAAGAAAAGCGATGGTAGATTTACAAATTGGCAAAAATTTATTGGGTACCAGCAAACGAATCGCAGAAACTATAAAGCAATGGGCATAGAAAAAAAGAAAATAGCGGTGCTCTGCAATTACGAATTGCTGCCGGAAAGAGTTGGCGGGATGGATGCTTTTTTTTGGGAGTTCGACAAAAAATGCAAAGAAGCCAACATTGAAGTGGATTGGTTTTTTCCCAATGGTGCAACCCACGGAGACTATCAATTATTGTCAATAAAATATAATACTGCTAAAAGCATCGAAAGCTTTTTTCTGGAAAGTTTGGCACAACCGGAAACCAATTATACCCACATCATCACCCACTTTTTGGAAATATGCACCCCCTTTTTTTACAAAGTTAAGCAGTTGTCCAAAGCAACAATGATTGCGGTCGATCACAATCCGCGCCCATTTGAAGGTTACCCAGTTATCAAGAGGATAAAAAAAAGAATCAAAGGGTTGCTATTTAGTCGGTATATAGATGCATTTATAGGAGTTTCAGCATATACGGTCAAAGAACTGCAAAAAGATTTCGGAAAACACATCCAGTCCAAAACACAAGTGATTTATAACGGAATTGATATCCAGGAAATAGCAACAAGAACTGACAGATCCAAAGAAAAACCAATATTTTTGACGGCTTCCCATTTAAGGTTTTCAAAAGGCATTCAGGACTTGATTCAGGCAGTGGACTTATTGCCGGAAGCTATCAAAAAAGAACTGAAAATTGATATTTTTGGGGATGGCCCTTATAAAATGGAATTGCAAGTCTTGGTACAAGCGTTAAAACTCGAACATTGTTTCAATTTTAAAGGCAGCACTTCACAACTCAAATCCTTATATTACAACTATGATTATATGCTGCAGCCCACCCATATGGAATGTTTTAGCCTGTCTATTTTGGAAAGCTTGGCGGCCAATGTTCCAGTAATCACCACCAATGTAGGGGGCAATGAGGAAGCGATTACGCACAATGAAAACGGCTATATTTTTGAGGCAAAAAACACAAAGCAGTTAACAAATTTGTTGCAGAATGTTTATTCAGGAAACTTAAAAATAATGACCAATACACGGCCATTAATTGAAGAACGTTTTACCATCGATAAAATGGTAAGTGAATATTTACAAATATTAAACAGATGTCAACAATAAATCGAATACTGACTCCCTCTCCTTTGGAGAGGGTCGGGGTGAGGCGGATAGCGTTTCTTTCTCCCGAATACCCCCATCCAAAAACCGGCAATTCCGGCGGCATTGGCACCAGCATCAAAAACCTGGCCCAGGGATTGTTGGCACAGGGTTGTGCAGTCAGGATTTTGGTGTACGGACAAACAGCAGATGCCGTATTTGAGGACAATGGAATTGTGGTGCAGCAAATAAAAAATGTGAAACTAAAAGGATTGTCCTGGTGTCTGACCCGTAAAAAAATGGAGCTCATCATCAATGAATTGTATGCCAATAACGAAATTGATTTGGTGGAAGCACCCGACTGGACAGGCATTACTTCATTTATCAAACCAAAAAAATGTCCGGTAGTCATTAGACTCAACGGCTCCGACACCTATTTTTGCCATTTGGACCAACGTCCTGTAAAATGGATCAATAAATTTCACGAAAAAAGGGCCCTGCAAAACGCCAACGGACTCATCTCCGTCAGCCAGTTTACCGCCAACCTCACCAACCGGCTATTCAATTTAAATAAAGAATTCACCATCATCCCCAATGCCGTTGATATGAGTTTATTTGAAAATACGGTTTCAACGGTAACAGTTCCATCCGAGCCTGTGCAGAGCACAGTCGAAGCAGGGGTTAGGGGGCTTTTATATTTTGGTACTTTAATCCGCAAAAAAGGCCTCCTCGAACTCCCCTTCATCTTCAATAAAGTAATAGCACAACACCCAACGGCCCAACTTATGTTGGTGGGACGTGATGCCCCTGACATTATTTCGGGAAATGCCTCCACCTGGACGATGATGCAGGCATTGTTTAGTCCAACCGCCTTGGCAAATGTCACTTATTTGGGCGGCGTGCCTTATGGGGAAATCATAAAACACATTGAACAGGCAACACTGTGCGTATTCCCTACCTTTGCGGAAGCTTTGCCGGTGTCCTGGCTGGAAGCGATGGCCCTGCAAAAACCCGTTGTGGCCTCCAATATTGGCTGGGCAACCGAAATGATTGAAGATGGCGAGGAAGGATTTCTGGTAAATCCAAAAGACCACGAAAACTATGCCAATAAAATAGTCACTTTGTTGGAAAATCCCGAATTGCAAAAACAGTTTGGAATGGCCGCGAAGCAAAAGGTGGCGCAAAAATTCAGTACTGAAGTGGTGGCAAAACTGAGTATGGCGTTTTATGAATCCTTAATAGTAAAGATTTGATCGTAGTATACCATCATAAAAATAAAGTGGTTGACACTAACAATGTCGATTTGAATACGATTGAAAAAGGCAATACCTTATCGATGGTCGAATTTTTGATTGCCTTGGCCAAAGAGCATCCCGATGAAATTTTGGTATGGTGCCATATTAAATTAAAAGAGCAGTTGAATGTTTCGGAAATTGCCGAATTATTTCATCACAAAAGGTTGTTGATGTCGTACAATCCTTCTGAATCAAGTTGCATAGACAAACGCATAGGATATGTGGAAGAATCAACATTTATTAACATAAATAAAACCGTCACTTATCCCACTTGGCAAATGAGCGGGTTGGTTGGTGGGATCTATGGGTCAGCCTTGTTGGCGTTAAAAAATGAGGTGATCCACGACAAAGATTTTAACTATTTTTTATGTTCATTGGCGAAGTTAGGTATGCCAAAAGGATTGCTGTGTTATTCAGAACCTAAATTTTTAAAACATCCGGAAAAAGAAAGTGAATCACCAAAAGTCAACTTATTTAGGCTGTTTCGTTTTGTAAAACAACATTATAAAACACGCTGGGTGCTTTTATTATTGGGTAATTTAATGATCTATGAAAGGAAATTCCCAGTTTTACCATTTATATTTTCTTTTTTTTACAGAAACAGGAGCAACAAAAATATAAATGTTGAGGTCATAAAAGTACAGTCCTCAAATAAAGTGGTTGAAAAAGCCACTATTGATGTTATTATCCCCACCATCGGAAGAAAAGACTATTTGTACGATGTGTTATGCGATTTACGGAATCAGACACATTTGCCTGTAAATGTGATTATAATAGAGCAAAACCCATTATTGAACAGTATTTCTGAATTGGATTATGTATCGAATGAAAGCTGGCCATTTGCGATAAAACATACCTTTACCCACCAGGCGGGTACCTGCAATGCGCGGAATATGGCATTGATGCAAGTTACCAATGAATGGGTATTTTTAGCAGATGATGATATCAGAATAGCAACTGATTTTTTCCAAAAAGCATTAGAGGGATTGGCAGCGTTTGGCGTAAAAGCAGTTTCGTTGAGTTGTTTGCAAAAAGGAGAAAAAAAGGCCCATACCAATGTATTTCAATGGGGAAGTTTTGGTTCGGGTTGCAGTATCGTGTTTGCCGACAGTTTAAAACTGTGTAAATTTAAAATGGGCTATGAATTTGGCTTTGGAGAAGATGGTGATTTTGGAAAGCAATTACGAAATCAGGGTGTTGATGTATTATATTTGCCCGAACCACAAATACTGCATCTGAAAGCACCTATGGGTGGTTTTAGGACAAAACCAACTTTAGCCTGGAGCAATGATCCTGTTCAGCCAAAACCATCGCCAACAGTGATGTTGTATCAAATACTGCATCAAACCAAAGAACAGATATTAGGCTATAAAACTATCTTGTTTTTTAAATATTACAAGCACCAAAAGATTAAAAATCCGATAAGTTATTTTATAAATTTCAGAAAACAGTGGGATAGGAGTGTTTATTGGGCCAATGAATTAAATAAAAAAGAATAGGACAGCGCGTTAAAAAAATGTATGGGATACATTTTTAGCGATAAGGCCAGCCGGCGCGTTGGCCGGTATGACCTATAAAAAACAATAAATATTGATAAATGAAATTTTCCCTCATCATCTGCACCTATATGCGTCCAAACCCCCTGCGAAAATTATTGCAGTCGGTGAAGGAACAAACTTTATATCCAAATGAAATCATCATTGTGGATGGTTCCCCAAACCAGGAAACAAAAGTGATGCTGGAGCAAAATAGGTTTCAACACCTGCATTATTTTTTGGTTTCTGAAGAAGACAGGGGATTAACAAAACAACGCAACTACGGAATCGCAAGGGTGGGAAAGGAAATGGGCATTGTTTGTTTTTTGGATGATGACACCGTGCTGGCACCCGATTATTTTGAACAATTGCTGCAAACATTTGAAATCCATCCCGAAGCATTGGGGGTTGGAGGCTATATCAGCAACGAAACGCCTTGGGAAAAAGTTGCAGAAAATGAAGTCATAAAAATAGACGAATTCAGTAATGACGGTTACAAACGCAAAGACGGCAGCCGTTTTGTGTTGCGTAAAAAATTAGGGCTCGACAGCGATTGTCCGCCCGGATTTTCTCCTTTATTCTCTCACGGAAGAAGCGTTGGCTTCTTGCCGCCATCAGGCAAGACATATGAAGTGGAGCAGGTGATGGGCGGGGTGGCTGCTTTTAGAAAGTCCGTTTTTGACACCCTCAAATTTTCCAACTATTTTGAAGGTTACGGCTTATATGAAGATGCCGATTTTTCCTTGCGGGTTGCCAAAACCGGAAAATTATACCTGAATACCGCTGCAAAACTGAGCCATTTTCACAATTCTTCCGGCCGACCCAACCAATACCAATACGGCAAAATGGTGGTGCGCAACGGTTATTATGTGTGGCGGGTAAAAAATCCAAACCCGAGTTTCAATGCCAAACTAAAATGGCACGCGATTACGCTGTTATTAATGGCCATCAGATTTACCAATACCTTCACCACCAACAAACGAAAAGAAGCCTTCACCGAAGCCCTGGGAAGAAAAATGGGCTGGTTAAGTTTGTTTTGGAATAAGCCGAAATAAAGGTTTTTTTCAACCAATGTCCACAAATTCTTTTTTTCCTCCCTTTAGGGCGGGGAAAAGAAAAAAAGAATTGATTTCTAAAGTCAAAAATAGTTTTTACCCCAATCCTAAAGCTTACCTGCCAGTCGGCTGGGGAGAACTATTTTTCACAAGCTTTATCTAATTTTTTTGTAAGACTTTTTTTCCTCCCTTTAGGGCGGGGAAAAGAAAAAAAGAACTAATATTTTCATACATTTATAATAAAAAAATGGTAAAAGATAAGAGAAATCCGATTCAACAAGATGGAAGTATGTGGAAAGGAGCGCCCACAATTAGTTTTTTAAAGGCAAATGAGCTTAGAGATAAAATGACGCTGTCTGAAAGACAATTATGGTCCGAATTGGAGAAAAATAAACTTTTGGGAATAAAATTTAGACGGCAACATCCAATTGGGGTGTATATTGTAGATTTTTATGCTCACAAATTAAAGCTAATCATAGAACTCGATGGTAAATATCATCAAAACAAGAAACAACAAATTTTGGATGATGAAAGAACAATTTTTTTAGAATTCAATGGTTTAAAAGTAATAAGATTTAAAAATGAAGAAATACTAGAGAATATGGAAACAGTAATTCAAAGAATTGAAAACGAAATTAGTTCACTTATAAAATAAGTCTTTATCCTTACTCAGAAATAGTTTTTACCCCAACCCTAAAGGGAGAACTATTTTTCACAAGCTTTATCTAATTTTTTTGTAAGACTTTTTTTCCTCCCTTTATGGCGGGGAAAAGAAAAATAGAATTGATTTTCTCGAATTTAATCTTTAAAGTTCGCTAAATATTTTCTTAAGCACTGCCTTGAAAAAACTTATCATTATAAGCATTATTCGGACCACTTCACAAATCAAAATCACACACCAAAACCGGCAGGAGATCCTTAAGGGATACTTAGGGTCAAAGCATGGGATAGTGTAGGTGCAAGAGATATAAAATAGCTCACTGATAGGTTGTCCAGAGATCGTCATTTTGAAAGAGTAAGGTTGCAAAAGCTTCATTATTATGGACTAATTTAAGTAAGTACTCGTCGCAGACAAGGATCAGAGGGGACAGAGCGTAAAGAAAATGTTCAGGGAACATTTTTAGCGATAGGGCTAGCCGGCGCGCGGGAGAAGGATTGTAAAGACGTTGCGACTGCGGCAACCTGTCCCGAACTAACGGAATCATCTAAGAAACCTGTTGTGAACAACCAAAATGCCACTAACAACCCTACGCTCCAAAATCTCCAACTCCGCTCTTCGATCCCGATAGCTATCGGGACCGACTTCGAACCCCTCATTTTACAAAAACCTCCATTAAATTGCCAAATACACAGATAAGCAATATATTTACGATCTTCGATCCCGATAGCTATCGGGACCGACTTTGAAGCACCTATAAATTATGAAATTTGCTATCATCACCCATGCATCCCATAAACTAAAAGAAAACATTATTTTTTCTTATGAACCCTACGTGCGTGAAATGAATTTATGGACCCCGCATACAACAGAAGTGCAAATTGTGGCACCTATGGCCAAGGGGGAAATAACAAGTATTGAAACCAGCTACGATCATAAAAACATCCAAATAGTCCCAATAGCCGCTTTTGATGTGTTAACACTTAAAAGCACTTTAAAAACGGTTTTCTTACTGCCAAAAACTGCCTATAAAATCTATAAAACAATGTTGTGGGCCGACCACATTCACCTCCGTTGTCCGGGGAACATCGGATTGCTGGGTTGTTTTGCGCAAATGTTATTCCCCAACAAACCAAAAACCGCCAAATACGCCGGCAACTGGGATCCGAAAGCAACACAACCCTGGAGCTACCGCCTGCAAAAATGGCTGTTGAGCAACACCTTTTTAACCAAAAATATGAAAGTCCTGGTCTATGGCGAATGGCCAAACCAAACTAAAAATATCGTGCCCTTTTTTACGGCATCGTATTCGAAAAATGAACTTGAGGAAACCCAACATCATCCTGAATCTGGCTCGCCGGCAGAGAGGCTTGTTTCAGAATCTCAAGAAATAAACCATAATCCGCAGGTTGCCACGTCGCTTACCCCACATAATGACGGAATGGAGCAACAGGTTGCCACGTCGCCAACTATTATTGGGTTATCAGACAAGTTAAGTAAAAGGGCTCCTCGCAATGACGGCGGTAAAATCAAATTTCTCTTCGTTGGTGCACTCACCAAAGGAAAACAACCATTACTGAGCGTTGCTGTTGTACAAAAACTCAAAAAAAACGGACATCAAGTGCAGTTAAATATTTATGGGGAAGGGCCGGAAAAGGGAGTTTTAGAACACTTTATCCAAGAAAATGACTTAAGTAATGAAGTGATAATGCACGGAAATTGCGACAAAGAAACGGTAAAAAAAGCCTGTCAATCTGCCCATTTTTTATTGTTCATTTCCCAATCTGAAGGCTGGCCAAAAGCAGTGGCAGAAGCGATGTTCTGGGGCTGTTTGCCCATCACTGGCAAAGTGTCCTGTATTCCCTATATGCTCGCCAACGGTGAACGTGGCGCGCTGGTCAACGCCAATGCCGATGAAATTGTAAGGGTAGTGGAAGACTATCTGCAACATCCTGAAATTTATAACCTGCAAGCTATGAAGGGGATGGAATGGTCAAGGCAGTTTACGATGGAGAAATTTGAAGAGGAGATTGCAAAATTAATCTTGCCCTGAACTTGTTTCAGGGATTACCTAACAGAACAAGGAATAATGATTAAAGCACTGCACCGGCAGATGCTGAAATGAATTAAGCACTACACGGTTTTAAATCAAGTTTAGGCATCTAACATTAAAATCGTAAACCTGCTTACCCGGCCTTTAGGTCAAAAATCACCTATCGTAATTCAATTTGCGTTAGCGATTACAGTGGCATACTTTTTTGATTCGCCGGTAGGCGAAGTAAAAAAGATTGTAACGGAAAGCGCGGCCCGCCAGTTGGAGGGGAACGCCCAAAAAGCCGATATACTTATTATTTTCACAGTGCATAAGATAGTTAGGCATTTATAAAAAAGATTGGATTTAATTTTTTACATTTGCGGATTCAATAAAAATTCTAGTATTGCAGTTAATTAGACGATTTTGCTTGCTTCAATTTTTTTAAACTTAAATTATATAACATTTTATTTAAAACATGAACATTTTCGTAGCAAAATTAAGTTCTTCAACAACTAGTGAGGACTTACAGGGATTATTTGAAGAGTATGGTGAAGTAGTTTCTGCAAAAGTTATTACTGACAAAGAAACGGGCGAATCTAAAAGATTTGGCTTCGTGGAAATGAAGAACGCTGAGGAAGCTTTAAAAGCGATTGAAGAGCTTGATGAGTGCCAATACGACAACAGCACTATTGTTGTGAGTAAAGCAAAACCAAAAACTGATGCACCAAAGCGTGACAACAAATTTGGCGGTAAAAAAAGATTTTAATCTTCAATGCAATCCAAAAAACGAAAAAGGCCATCATTTCTGATGGCCTTTTTTGTTTTTATGCTTACTGTATATTACCACACTATCGTTGTTTTTTTACTGCCGGTTTGCGATTTTTCCAACCATTATTTCTTCCGCCGCCGTTGCCCGATTTTTGGGAACGTGCATTTTTTGGTTTTTCCTCATCAATAGGCGTACCATCGATGCCGTCAACCAGAAAAGGGTGCTCAGTTACCACAGGAATCTTTTGATCGATTAATTTTTGGATATCGCGTAAAAACGCTCTTTCCTCTGCATCACAAAATGAAATCGCTATTCCGCTGGCGCTTGCGCGTCCGGTTCTTCCGATACGGTGAACGTAAGTTTCGGGGATATTTGGCAAATCGTAATTAATTACAAGTGATAATTCATCAATGTCTATACCGCGGGCTGCAATATCAGTCGCAACCAAAACGCTGGTTTCGCCACTTTTAAATTCGCCCAATGCACGTTGTCGCGCTCCTTGTGATTTATTGCCGTGAATGGCAGCGGCACTGATATCAGCTTTTTCCAAAAATCGCACAATTTTATCCGCACCGTGTTTTGTTCTCGAAAAGATAAGCGTAGATTCCACAGCTTCGGTTTCCAGCAAATGAACCAATAATTTAGGTTTGCTTTTTTTGCTGACAAAATAAACAGCCTGTTCCACTTTTTCAGCAGTTGCCTGCTCGGGTTTTACGGTCACTCTTTGCGGATTGCCCAATATTTTTCGGGACAGATCCACAATATCTGCCGGCATTGTTGCAGAAAAGAACAACGATTGTCGTTTTGTCGGCAATTTGGCGATAATCTTTTTTATGTCGTGAATAAAGCCCATATCTAACATATGATCGGCTTCATCCAACACAAAATATTCAACGTCTTTTAACGAAATATAGCCTTGATTCATCAAATCGAGCAATCTTCCCGGTGTTGCAACAAGCACGTCAACGCCTCTGCGAAGTGCATCTGTTTGCTGGCCCTGTTTGACGCCGCCAAAAATAACGGTGTTCTTAATTCCGGTAAATTTTCCGTAAGCCGTAAAGCTGTCAGAAATTTGGATCGCCAATTCTCGGGTAGGCGTAATAATGAGCGCCCTGATTTTGCGCTGGTTGATACTGGTGCTTTTATGGTCGAGGAATAAGTGTTGCAATATGGGAACGGCAAATGCAGCCGTTTTTCCTGTTCCGGTTTGTGCACAGCCCAACAGGTCGTTTCGGTTTAGCAGAATTGGAATGGATTGTTCTTGAATTGGTGTGGGGTGGGTATAGCCTTCAGCGCTCAGGGCTTTAAGGATAGGTTCAATAATTTCTAGATCTTTAAATGTCATTTATTTTATTTAATGGGAGCAAAGGTAAGTGAATTGTTTGGATATCTGTTATTTTATAACTAAAGCATTGAAAATGAGGACTGGCAGTGTGATTTCTTTTTGTTTATTCTCAATGAAAATAGTTCTAAAAAAAAGCCTGTCAAAAATGACAGGCTTTGCATTGTAAAAAGGTAAGTATATATTAAATAACTTTTACATTAACTGCGTTTAATCCTTTTTTACCTTNNATAATTGGGTTTAACTAATTTAGCGGGATATTAATTTATTTTTTTTATATTGATTGGATTATTTGATTCAAATAATTGGCTGGAATTCTTAAAATTATACGTTTAACTGGTTAATTTTAAGCAACAAACGAAAGTAATAAAATAAAAATTGGAAATAATTTTTAGATTTAAATAAATATGGTAAAAGATATAAAATTGGCCGTTTTGATTGATGGAGACAACATTCCTTCCAAATATATTAAGGAAATGATGGAGGAAATTGCCAAATATGGCACGCCAACCATCAAAAGAATTTATGGCGACTGGACCAAGCCGCAACTGGGCAAATGGAAGACCATTTTGCTTGAAAATGCGATCACGCCCATACAGCAATACGGTTACACTACCGGGAAAAATGCGACAGATTCGGCGATGATTATTGATGCGATGGATATTTTATACTCTAAAAATGTGAACGGTTTTTGTTTGGTTTCATCGGACAGTGATTTTACGCGATTGGCGACCAGACTGAGAGAATCGGGGATGCAGGTTTACGGAATTGGGGAAAAGAAAACACCCGATCCTTTTATTGTGGCCTGTGACAAGTTTATTTATCTGGAGATTTTAGAACCTTATAGCGAGACAAAAGACGAAAAAGGGAAATCGAAGAAGCCAATTTTCGAAAAAATAACGCCAAAAGTCATTAAGTTCCTGAAACAATCTGTTTCTGACGCGGCAGATGAAGACGGTTGGGCATTTTTAGGGGATGTTGGTTCACTCATTCTGAAAAAACAACCCAATTTCGATTCCAGGAACTTCGGATTTGAGAAATTAACGCCTTTATTTAAATCGCTTAACCAGTTTGAAATCGACCAGCGCGTGCAAAGCGGCGGGCGGTTTAAATTGATTTATGTTCGGAATAAATAGATTTGGGATTGGCGTATTTAGAACTTAGATAAAATCTAAAATTAGGGGAGAAATTTAATAATATGGCACTAGAATTTGAAAACGAGATAGAGATTATTGAAGTAATGGAAGGTTACTTGATCAATGCGCGTCCACCGGAAGAAATAAGAAATCAATTAGACATTGGTTATAAAATTGAAGGCCAAAGCATAATTGTTTTTGAAATTCGCCCATTTTATCAAGATCCAAACAGAAAAATTGAATGTAAAATTGCAAAAACAACATTTGTAAAGAAAGAAAATAGTTGGAAAATTTTTTGGATTAGGGCTGATATGAAATGGTATAGTTACCAACCAAATCCCAAAGTAAACAGTCTAAGAGAATTTATAAAAGTCGTTGAAGAAGATAAACTTGGCTGTTTTTGGGGTTAAACTATCACAATTATTATAAAAAGACTTAAAAAAAATTTCAAAACTTTTTATTTTCTCGGATGAAAGGTATTGATCACTTGCTTTAAAAAGCTTTTGTCCAAATGCATATAAATTTCAGTGGTGGTGATGCTTTCGTGTCCCAGCATTTGCTGTATGGCCCGTAAATCGGCACCGCGTTCCAGCAAATGTGTGGCAAAGGAATGGCGAAAAGTGTGCGGACTTATTTTCTTTTTGATGCCGGCTTTGATTGCCAGGTTTTTGATGATGGTAAAAATCATCACCCGTGTTAATTTTCTTCCTCTTCTGTTTAAAAAAACCGTGTCTTCAAATCCTTTTTGGACATCTATATGTGTTCTTATCGAATTCAGGTAAAACGAAATATACTTTTCAGTTTGGGAATTGATGGGCACAAAACGCTGTTTATTTCCTTTTCCAATCACCCGAATAAAATCTTCCTCAAAAAATAAATCGGAAATCTTTAGATTCGTCAATTCGGAAACACGCAAGCCGCAACTGTATAAAGTTTCCAGGATTGTTCTGTTTCGTTCACCTTGCGGCTCGCTTAAATCGATGCTGCCAATGAGCAAATCAATTTCTTTCAGCGCCAAAGTATCCGGCAGCTTTCGGCCAATTTTGGGCGTTTCTATGAGTTCGGTCGGATTGTCTTTTCGGTATTCTTCAAAAATCAAATAGTTGAAAAAATTTCGAATGCCAGAAATTAATCGCGCCTGTGATCGGGGATTGATCAGTTTTGAGGTTTCATAAATAAATTGCTTAAAATCCACCTGATTGATCGAAATGGGCGAAATAACCATTTCATTTTCCTCCAGATACAGCATCAGCTTTTTCACATCGCGCGAATAACTGTCGATGGTATTTTGCGACAGGCCTTTTTCAATTTTTAAATAAAACTGATAATCGTGCAAAGCATCGTTCCATTTCATCTGTTTAATTTCTGTTTTTTTATTGGTACAGCTGCAGCTTGCCCGCCTGCCGGCGGGTCGCCATTAACCATTTTATTATGTTTCGAAATTTGGAATGCTCGTTTCATTCGTTTTTATTTTAAATTTTATTTTTTATTGGCAACAGATGTTGTAACCTATTAATCATTCCTTTAAGGTTCAAAATTTGTGATGCTCGTTTCATCTTGTAAATGTAATCATAAATGATTTGGGTTGTTATCATAAATTAGGCACGGTAGTTGTAAACTCCCTTGACTGATATTAAAATAAAAGTATCAAAACCTTGTAATTGCTGGAAATGCAATGCATTTGTTTATTATTAATTTTAAATTATTTAAATTATGAAAAAAATCGTTTTTGTTGCAGCAATTGCAATATTTTCTTTAGTGAGTGTAAATGCTCAAACTTCTTTTGGTGCAAAAGGTGGTGTAAATTCTGCTACTTTAATTGGAGACATTGAAGGCAATAAATCTTTAATTGGTTTCAATGCGGGACTTTTTGCCGAAATTGCGGTGGCCGACTCTTTTTACATTCAACCAGAATTGATTTATTCAACCCAGGGAACCGATGATTATCAGCAGTTACTTTCAACAACTAAATTAAATCTAGATTACATCAATTTACCAATTATGTTTAAGTATGATGTTGCAAACAGATTTTATTTGGAAGCCGGACCTCAAGTAGGATTTTTAGTGTCTGCAAAAAGAGATGATGTAGACGTTAAAGACCTCTTTGAAAAAACAGATTTTGGCGCTAATTTTGGGTTGTCTTACGGATTCACCGAAAATGTATTTGCCCAAGCACGATACAATATCGGTTTGTCGGATATTTACAAAAATGAAGGGACTGATAAAGTTTCCAATGCAGTATTGTCATTTTCTTTAGGATATAAATTTTAATACTTGATACTGAATTAAAAACGGAAGCCTACACTTCCGTTTTTTTTTGTTAAAATTTTACAATACTTTTATGGTATGAAACGAGCCATAACAAATTTTGATACACAGCAGAATGATTAACGGCGAACAGCCGGCAGGCAGGCAAGCTGCAGCTGTAACAATAAAAAATAGATAAGAAACAAGAAACAGATGAAAATTTTAATCCTAAACGGCCCAAATTTAAACCTGCTTGGCAGACGTGAACCTTTAATTTACGGAAATATAACCTTCGATCAATTTTTTGAAAGTTTGAAAAAAAAATATGCGGATGTGGAATTGCACTATTTCCAAAGCAATGTAGAAGGCGAAATCATCAATAAATTGCACGAAGTTGGTTTTGGTTTCGACGGCATTATTTTAAATGCAGGCGCTTATACGCACACTTCCATTGCCATTGGCGATGCCATAAAAGGCATTGAAACTCCGGTAATTGAAGTCCATATCTCCAATGTTTATGCGCGTGAGGAATTTCGCCACGTTTCCTATATAGCGCCCAATGCAAAAGGAGTTATAGCCGGTTTCGGACTCCAAAGTTACGAGTTGGCCTTAGAAAGTTTTATCTAAAATTTGGGCCTGCCTGCCTTTTTGGTAGGCGTTACCCTATTGTTGAACGAATAATTAAAAATTGATAATTGATAATTAAAATGTCCAGCCGCAATATTCCAAAGCGTTTTAAATTACTTTATTTTTAGCGTTCTTTGCGTATTTTCCTTGCGTCTTTGCGGTTAAAAAAACAATTATTTTTAGGGTTAGCTCACACTCTTTACAATTGACAATTAAAATAAATAATTTCAAATAGTTAACTCATAATAACCAAAGCCGATTAAAACGTATAATATTTCTGGCAGAAGTTTTAAACTTTTCGGCTTTTTATAGGTCTAACAACATTATAAAGCGATTAATCCAAAGATATTTTGACCGGTGAAGGCGAATTCATAAAAAATTTATTGAGCAATAAAGAGCGTGATAAAGCCTTTAAGAAATTATTGGATCTTTATCAGGAACGCTTGTATTGGCATATCAGAAAGCTGGTGATTACGCACGAAAACGCTGATGATGTGCTTCAAAACACTTTTTTAAGAATTTATAAAAGCCTTCCAAATTTTCAGCAAAAAAGCACGCTGCATACCTGGATGTACCGCATAGCCTACAATGAATCGCTGCGGTTTTTAGAAGAAGCTAAAAAAAAGAACCATTCCTCACTGGATGATGTCAGCCATAAATATTTAAATAATTTAGTGGATGATGCATTTTTTGAAGGCGATGAAATTCAATTAAAACTGCAGCGAATTTTATCAGAATTGCCCGAAAGAGAACGGCAAATATTTCAAATGAAGTATTATGACGATCTAAAATTTCGTGAAATGGAAGAGATTCTAGGAATAAAAGAAGGCACTTTAAAGTCTGCTTATTACAACACCGTCAAACATATTGAAAAAAATATGCTGGCTGTTGAACTATTTTCAAAAAACAAGGTCTAACTATAGGTTATGAAGAAATTAAACAATCATATTATGGATTCAAAATCAAAAACAGACGAGCAAATTTCTTTTGACAGGAAAATGAAAGAAATGCATTCATCAGCATTGGGTCTTAAAACGCCTGAAAATTATTTTTCTGCATCTAAAATGGAAATATTGGAAAAGGTTTCAAACCAAAAAGAGAAAAGGTTTTACCTCTTTTCAAGAAAAAGAATTATTTGGGCTGCAGCGGCATCCATCGCCATAATTTTTGCAGTATCCGTTTTTAAGCCGAATGTGTTTCCGTCATTTAACAATGTTCCCGAAATTGTTTCAGATACCGTTGAACTCTTTCAAAACAACAATTTAGCGCAAGGAGAATTTAAGGAGGATGATATTTTAATAACTTCACTTTTTGTTCCGGACAATGAAATTGATGAATTTGTGAATAATTATGTGTTAGAAGAATTGGTTTATGATGAAGTGATGCCTAATTAGCGTTGGTTTTTCAACATTTTAAACTATTTTGAAATGGTTGGGTCTAAACTTTAGAACGTTCATTAAAAAATATAAATATTAATTTAAAAATTAAAAAGATGAAATCAATTAAAATAATCGCGTTGGCAGTATTTGTGTTGCTGGTTGGAATTTCAAGCGCAGAAGCGCAACAAAACCAAAACAGGGGCAAAAATATGAACAGAGCCGCTGTGGAAACAATGACATCTGAACAAAAACAGTTGATTCAGGAACAAAGAGACAGAATCAAAGAAAAAAGAGAATTGTTCAGAGCAAGTCTTACCGAATCTCAATTGGTTATTTTTGACAACAATGATTTAACCCGCCAGGAACGTCACGATGCTTTAATGAAATCCCTGACTGAAACACAAAAAGCATTGATGCAAGAACACAGATTAAGTGTACAAGAAAGCAAACAAGCGTTTAGAAATTCGATGACTGCTGAACAACGCCAGCAAATTCGCAGCAGAATGCAAATGAACAGAGAAACACAAGGCAGCGGTGAAATGAGAGAAACTGTTAGAGAGCAAAGAAGACAGCGAATGCACAATAATGGAGGCAATTAATTAATAAATAGTTGATCTAAAAGTGGTTGGGGAAACTCAGCCACTTTTTAATTTATTTCAAAATGAAACGAGCATAACAAATTTTGATACACGAAGGAATGATTAATAACAAGCAGCAGCTGTTACCGCTAAAAAATAAAATTTAAACAGATGAAACGAGCATAACAAATTTTGATACACAGTAGAATGATTAATAGCGAACAGCATCTGCACCAATAAAAAATAAAAGATAAACAGATGAAAAAATACATCACTTTATTATGGTTGTTTTCCGGACTTACTTTCGCATATTCACAAGAACCCACAAAAGAAAAGGAAATAAACGATTTAATAGAGGAGCTTTTTATGGAAGATGACATCATCAATGAATTGGCGGCATCAGTTAAAAATTATCAATTTTTATACATTTCAACAACTTATAACAGTGATACCTATTTTTCAGGACGCGACATAGGTATTGATCAATACAATTTGACTCCACAAATTACATATGTACATTCTAACGGAATATTTGCCGGCTTGTCTGGGATTTATTACAGTGAATTTGTTCCGAAATGGGACGTAACCACTGCAACTGTTGGTTTTGGCAGAAATATTGGAAAAGACAAACTTTTTAAGTATTCCGTAGCTTATTCAAGATATTTTTATGCCAATGATATTGATAATATTTTCACAAATACCTTCAATGTTGGTTTTGGCGTTCGAAATAAAAAGAGAACGGTGGGCACGCAATTATCGGGATCCTTCTTATTTGGTGAGGAACAATCGTTTGAAATATCCTCCAGAAGTTTTGTGGATGTTAATTTGCTGATAACGAAAAATACAAGCTTAAAGTTTAAACCGCAATTAAATATCATCGCCGGAAAACAAACCATTGAACTGGCAAGGATTTTCAGTCAAAACGGACAATTGGTAACCCAGTATACAGAAAATGAGGTGTTTGATTTGATAAATACCCAAATAAATCTGCCATTGATTTATAGCACAAAATCATTTGACTTTGAAGCGGGTTATAACATCAATTTTCCCAATGCCATCGGTGATGAATCAAATCTTAAAAATACCGGATTTTTTAATTTATCTATAGGGTATTTGATTGATTTATAATAAAATTAGTATTTTAAATCATTGTTGTCCGGTTAAATTTTTCAGAAAAAACAGGTCGCCCCGATGGGGCTTTAAACCTGACTTTTTACAATATTCTACAAACATTTCGCTCCTACGGAGCTGTTTTTAGTCCCATCGGGACGACCTGCTTGTAGAAAATAGTTTTTCATTAAAAACAAGCCCCATCGGGGCGACCTGTTTGTTAAGTCCCATTTAGATTGAGATTTATAAAATGCAATGAGTTTTTATCGGACAATAATGATTTTAAATGTGTCTTAACAATTTCTAAAATTTCTCAAAAACACCCAATCCGAATAAAGCAAAATCATATTTTACAGGATCATTTTTGTCCATTATTCGCAAACTGGCATCCAATGCTGCCAAAGCTTTGGCATCGTTTTGTTTTCTGGTTAAAAGTCCAAGTTTGCGGGCTACATTCCCCGAATGAACGTCGAGCGGACAAGAGAGCTGGGCGGGTGAGAGGCTGTTCCAAATTCCGAAATCCACCCCTGTATGGTCATTTCTCACCATCCATCTTAAAAACATATTAATCCTTTTTGCTGCTGAATTATTTAACGGATCGGAAATATGCTTTTTCGTTCTTTGTGCGTGCGGAATTTCAAAAAATATTTTCTTGAACTCATAAATGGCTGTTTGTGTGGAATTGGAAGTCGCGTTTTTAGAAAACACATTTTCCATTCCGTCGTGATTTTTGTAAATATGCTGCAACGCAGTGATAAAATATTTAAAATCATCGACATTAAAAGTCCGGTGCACAAAATGTTCGATGTCATCCAAATGATGCGCCTTGTGGTTCATCACAAAATCGTACGGCGAATTGCCCAGCAAATCCATCATTGTAAAGGCATTTTTGATAATGGATTTTCGGTTTCCCCAAGCAATGGTAGCGGTTAAAAAGGCTGAAATTTCTATGTCTTCCTTCAATGAAAATTGATGCGGAATTTGAATGGGATCGCTGTCAATAAACGTTGGATTGTTATATTGGATCACTTTTTCGTCCAAAAATTCTTTGAGCTCGGTTTTATTCAAGGTGAATTATTTTTTCAATTTCAGGAATGATTTCTGAAGGGTTTGTTTTAAAATCGAACCAATGAATGGTTTCATCTTTTTTATTCCAGGTCACTTGCCTTTTCGCAAATCTCCGTGTGTTTTTTTTAATTTCTTCAATGGCGGATTCCAAGGTGTATTTTCCGTCGAAATAATCGAAAAATTCCCGGTAACCAACCGTTTGCAAGGCATTCAGTTCTTTATGCGGATAAAGCGTTTTGGCTTCTTCCAGCAAGCCTTCTTCCAGCATTAAATCAACTCTTTGGTTGATGCGGTTGTACATTATTTCCCTATCGGCGGTCAGGCCAATTTTTATCGGAATAAAATTTCGTTTGGTTTTATTTTTATTTTTGAATGAAGAATAGGGTTTTCCGGTTCCTATGCAAATTTCCAATGCCCTGATTAATCGGTGCGGATTTTCAATTTCAATGGCTTGATAAGATTCCGGATCGAAATCTTTTAACTGATTTTGAAGAATTTCAAGTTCTCCGTTTTCAATTTGTGAATTTAATCTTTTTCTGATTTCAGGATCGATTTCGGGGAAATCGTCAAAACCTTCAAGTACGGCGTTGGTGTACAATCCGCTACCGCCAACCATCACAACAATATTATTTTTTAAAAATAATGTGTCTAATATTTTAAGCGCATCTTTTTCAAATTGTCCAACATTATATTCATCAAAAATCGAAATATTTTGAATAAAATGATGCGGAACAGCAGCCAATTCTTCATCAGAAGGAACCGCGGTGCCAATGTTCATTTCTTTGAAAAACTGGCGCGAATCGCACGAAATAATTTCTGTATTGAAATGCTGCGCCAACTGAATGCTCAAGGCCGTTTTGCCAATGGCAGTGGCGCCAATCACCGTGATTAAATAGTTATTCATAAATAATTTTATTCACATTCTAGTAAAAGTACTTTAAAATGAATTACAGCTATTAATTATTTAAAACCTGATTAGTTTTTCAACGGTATTTTTTTGAAGGTATTGTTTGATAATTGTCCTGTTATGGGCGGAATTTTCCATTGGAGAAATCATACATCTCAAAATTTCAATGTTATTTAACTGATAACCTAAATTAGTGAAACAAAACCCTTTAAGTTCGTTACCTTCAATTAATACTACCGATTTTTCGCCCAAATTTCTTCCTTTGTCAACCACCACCATATTGGCGTTGCTGAATGAAATTTGCACAAATTTATTTTTGGCGGTTGTATTATATTTTGGCTGATTGACCTTTAATTCTTCGGCATATTTAAGTGCTGCAATCAATTGGTTTCCGGTTTCTTCGTAACTGACAGAAACTACATCGGACTGTAACAAGATGGCTCTTTTTGAGGTTCTTAAAAACAGTTGATTTACCGCTTTTTTAATGCTTTTTCCTTTACCGATATAAAGAATGTTGGTGCTGCTGTGAATATAAAAAACGCCAGTTTTTGATGGCAATTCTTCAATCATAGACATCAGTTTAGGCGCCAATGATCTGCTGTTTTCTTTAACTGCGGCCTCTTTCAGGATTTCCTTATATGAATCTTTGTTCAATAAAAGTTTAAAAAGCAGTACCGTTGCAAGTGCATCCCCATCGGCTCTGTGCCGTCCTGATAACGGAATTCCAAGTGTTTTGCATAAATTTCCCAGCTTATAGGAATTGAGATCCGGAATTAATTTTTGGCTTAATTCAACGGTGCACAATGTTTTTCGTTCGAACTCAAATCCCAATCTTCTGAACTCGGTGGTTAAAATTCTGTTGTCAAAACTTGCGTTATGGGCCACTAAAACACAACCTTCAGTAATTTCAACAATGCGTTTTGCAATCTCGTAAAATTTAGGTGCATTTTTTAGCATTCCGGAATTTATGCCGGTCAGGTTGACCACAAATGGCTGAATTTCCCTCTCAGGATTTACCAAACTTATAAATTGATCAACAATTTGATGCCCGTCAAATTTATAAATGGCAATTTCCGTAATGCCTTCTTCATTATATTTTCCGCCTGTGGTTTCTATGTCGAGTATTGCGTACATTAATTATAATTTCGTAATCCAAAAATGGCGCTTCCAACCCTAATCATCGTGCTGCCTTCTTCAATGGCAATTTCATAGTCGCCGCTCATTCCCATTGATAAAATGGCCGGATTTACATTAAACGATTTGTATTTTTGAAGTGAATCAAAAAAATATTTTAAGGACTTAAATTCACCGCGAATAATTTCCTGACCATCCGTAAAACTTGCCATTCCCATCAATCCTGCAATGTTTATGTTTTTCAGACTTTTTAATTCTTCTGATTTTAACAATTTCTCTGCCTCAGCAAATGACAATCCGAATTTGGTTGCTTCACTGGCTATTTTAATTTCCAACAAGCAATTGATACTTCGGTTGTGTTTAAGCGCCTGTTTGTTTATTTCCTGAAGCGTTTTAAAACTGTCAACGCCGTGGATTAAATGCACAAAATGCGCCATATATTTCACTTTGTTGCTTTGTAAATGGCCAATCATATGCCACTCAATATCTTTAGGCAAGATATCAAACTTTTCGACCATTTCCTGAATTTTATTTTCACCAAAAGCCCTTTGCCCAGCCTGATATGCTTCCAAAACAGAAGCTGCAGGCTGGGTTTTAGAAACCGCGATTAGCGTAACATTTTCAGGGATAGTTCTTGTAATGTTATTTAAATTATTTTTTATGCTCACCAAATTAATTTAATTTATTGATCACCAATCCCGAACGTAATTTTGGCTCAAACCAAGTTACTTTTGGGGGCATAATATTTCCGGTATCGGCAATATTCATCAATTGATTCATACTTACAGGAAATAAAGCAAATGCCACAGCCATTTCACCGCTGTCAACGCGTTTGCTCAATTCTGATAAACCTCTTATTCCGCCCACAAAATCAATTCGTGTATCGGTTCTTAAATTGATGATATTTAAAATTGGTTCCAGAATATATTTTGACAACACGCTCACATCTAAACTGTCGATGGGATTGTCATCATTATAAGTTGGTTTTTTGGCAGTCAAGCCATACCATTTTCCGCCTAAATACATCGAGAAATCGTGTAATTTTTCCGGTTTTACAATGGAATCGCTAATTTGTGTAATGCCAAAATTTGCATCAATTTTTTCCAAAAATTCTGTAGTATTTAATCCATTTAAATCTTTAACAACGCGATTGTAATCAATGATTTGCAATTGGTTATCCGGGAAATGCACCGCCATAAAATAATTATAAGGCTCATTACCGGTATGATTTGGGTTTTGAGCACCAAATTCAGCGCTCATTCCCGCTGCAGCGGCCGTTCTGTGATGACCATCGGCCACATACGTGCAAGGAACTTTTTCTATGAAAAGTTTTTCCAACGTTTTATTGACTTTAGCATCTTCAATCACCCAAAAATGATGTCCAAAACCATCTTCCGAAGTAAAATCATAGATAGGATTTTTAGTTGTCACAATATCATTAACAATTGCATCAATTTCAGGAACAGCGCGATAGGTAAAAAATACAGGCTCAATGTTTGCAATTAAGATTCTTGAGAGTACTTTACGGTCTTCTTCTTTGTCGGGACGCGTTAATTCGTGCTTTTTTATATTTCCATCCAAATAATCTTGGCAAGAAGCAGCGCCAACAATACCATATTGTGTTTTATTGTTCATGGTTTGTGCGTAAATATAATAATGATCTTCAGTATCTTGAACTAAAAAGCCCTTTTCCTGAAAAGCTTCAAAATTATCTTTGGCTCTTGTGTACACTTTTTCTTCGTGCGGATCTGTGCCTTTGTTAAATTCAATTTCGGCACGTGTAATGTGTAATAATGATGCATTTTTGCCAACAACCATATTGGTGGCTTCTTCAGAATTCATAACATCATAGGGTAAACAAGCGACTTCCTCAACCATATTTTTAGGGGGGCGAAGTCCTTTAAAGGGTTTTATAATTGCCATTCGTTATTTATTGGTTTTAAAAAATTCGATAATTTGTGAAGCCAATTCAGATCCAATTCTATCCTGTGCTTCAGCTGTTGCCGCGCCAATATGAGGCGTAAGCGATAGATTTGCATTCATTAACAATTGAATTTCCGGGGTTGGTTCTTTTTCAAACACATCAAGCGCCGCGCCGGCAATTTTTCCGCTTTCAATGGCTTTCACCAAAGCAACTTCATCAAGAACACCGCCGCGTGCCGCATTCACAATAAAAGCGCCATTTTTCATCATATCAAACTCTTTTTTTGAAATCACATATTCTTTTTGTGCAGGAACGTGGATGGTTATAAAATCAGCCTGTTTTAAAACTTCTTCTTTGCTGATGGTTTTTATGTTGAAAAACACCGCTTGATGATCAAAAAATTCCAATTCTAAGGTTGCTGCTTCTAAAAATGGATCAAAAGCCACTACTTTCATTCCCAATCCCAAAGCAACTTTAGCCGTTGCTTGTCCAATTCGTCCAAAACCAAGTACACCAAGTGTTTTTCCTCTTAATTCAATTCCTTTCGCATACGATTTTTTTAAATCGTTGAATTTAGAATCCCCAACCAACGGCATATTTCGATTAGATTCGTGTAAAAAACGAACCAAGCCAAATAAATGCGCAAAAACAAGTTCAGCCACAGAATGTGACGATGCTGCTGGCGTATTTATGACCATTATTCCTTTTTCACGTGCATATTCAACATCGATATTGTCCATTCCAACGCCGCCACGGCCAATAATTTTAAGGGTAGGGCAGTTGTCAATAATGTCTTTTCTGACTTTGGTGGCGCTTCTTACAAGCAACACGGAAACTTTATTTTTATTCAGATAATCTAACAGTTGTTCTTGGGCTACAGTGGTTAAATCCACTTCAAATCCAGCTTTTTCAAGTCCTACAATGCCGCTTTTGTCCAATCCGTCATTCGCTAATACCTTCATTTTATCTATTTTTATTAATTTATGCTAATTGTTTTTCAAGTTGTTTCATCTCATCAACCAAAACCTGTACGCTTTCTATTGGCAAGGCATTGTACATACTTGCGCGGTAACCGCCAACAGATCTGTGGCCTTTAAGTCCGCTAATTCCTGCTGCATTCCAAAGTTTGTCGAATGCTTCTTTGTTTGCCTCATCAACCAAGTTAAAAGTAGCGTTCATCAATGAACGATCTTCTTTTTCAGCATAACCTTTAAAAAGTGGATTTCTGTCAATTTCAGCATATATCAATGCTGCTTTTGCTTCATTAAGTTTTTCAACAGCAGAAATTCCGCCTAAATTTTTTAGCCATTCCAAGGTTAACATCGAAACATAAACGGCAAACACAGAAGGTGTATTAAACATACTTTCCTTTGCAATATGAACCTGATAATCCAATATTGACGGAATTTTTCTGCCCGATTTTCCTAAAACCGCATCTTTTATCACAATCAATGTGGTTCCCGCAGGTCCCATATTTTTTTGTGCGCCTGCATAAATAATGTCAAACTGGCTAAAATCTAGCTGACGTGAGAAAATATCGGAACTCATATCGCAAATTAACGGACTGTTGGTTTTTGGAAACGATTTTAACTGCGTTCCGTAAATGGTATTGTTTGAAGTGCAATGGAAATAATCTGCATCCGCAGGAATTGAATAATTTTTTGGGATAAAGTTATAGCCTTTTTCTTTTGATGAAGCAACCACTTCAACATTGCCCAAAATTTTTGCTTCTTTAATGGCATTTGAACTCCAGGTGCCTGTGTCTAAATAAGCTGCTTTTCCGTCAACTTTTAAAAGGTTGTAAGGAACTCTTAAAAATTCCAGACTAGCACCGCCTTGCAAAAATACTACAGAGTATCCGTCAGGCAGGTTTAATAATTCTTTCACTAAGTTGCAGGCGTTATCCATCACATCGACAAAATCTTTGCTTCTGTGTGAAACTTCAATTAAAGATAAATCAAGACCGTTGAAATTTAATAAAGCATCTGCCGCTTTTTTAATAACTTCTTGCGGTAATATTGATGGACCTGCACTAAAATTATGTTTTTTCATTTGGCGTAAAATATAAAATTTATGAACGCAAATTTCGGGAAAAAAGACGGAGCAAACCTTATAAAAATTAAAAAATGTGTTAGATATTTAACAAAAATTGGAAAGTGTCAATGCCATCGGCGTAGTCCTCTAATTTTGGATGCTGCGTTTGTCCGAATTTTACAAAATTTAAATCGTTTTCGTTGCAAACGATACACTGAATGACTTCTTTATCAGCATCCAATTTTTTCAATAAATTTTCAAAGGAATCGTAAAATTCATAAAAAAGTGTGGCGATGGGAGATGCGTAACTCGGATCTTCTTTTAACATCACAAAGCCATTGTCCTTAATATTGAACAAACTCATTAAATAAATGGCTTTGTTATAATCGTAGTTGTTTTCGTATTTTTTAACATTTATGATTTCATTGTACTTAAACAACGCATTAAAAAGCAGGTCGAAGTTGTAATTTACAGGAACAAAAATTTTGGAAACGCTCCTGCATCCCAAACCAAAATATTGAAAAATATCTTCGCCTAAAGCCTCAAGTTCCTGTTTGGTTTCATTACCGGTAATAATGGCTGCAGAATTTTTGCTGTTTCTGATGATGGCAGGATATTTCCCGAAATAATATTCAAAATAGCGCTTGGTATTGTTGCTTCCGGTAGCAATTACAGCATCAAAATTAGCCAATTTTTTTTCTGTAAAAGCGATTTTATTTTTAAAATACGGATGGTAATATTCCAAAAACTTAGCAATTAAAGGCAAAAAATGTTTATCGTTTGAAGAAAGTTTCACCAAGGCATTGTTGCCGCTTAATAATACCGTTAAAAAATCGTGAAAGCCAACCAAAGGAATGTTCCCTGCCATAATAATGGCAATATTTTTAGGCGCTAAATTTTCATCAATTTTATAGAGTGAAGTCCACTTTTCCAAATTTTCAATGGTCAGCGCTTCGCTCCAGCTTTCAAAAGCTTTTAAAACATTTTCCTGGGTAAACCAACCGTTAAATTCTGAAGCCCTGTTGATTTGCATTTTAAACGCATCAAAAAGAATGGGATTGAACCCAGCGCTTTCACTTTTCTCCATTTTTAGTGTTGAAAACTGTTTGAAAAATTCACCGAGTTTTGCGAAAGCTTCTATCCGTTGGCTTAAATTCATTCTATGGTATCTTAAAATTAAAATTTTATCTTTCCTCTGATACTAATAATTAACCTTTAGGTCAGAGGGAACCTACCGTATAAATTTTTTCATTTTATTTCCGTAAATTTTAAAATGAAAAAATATTATGTAGGTTTGTGGCAAAATTAATCTAAATAAAATTATGGCCATAAAAATAACCGATGAATGTATTAATTGTGGTGCTTGTGAACCGGAATGCCCCAATAATGCGATATACGAAGCCTCAGAAAACTGGAAATTTTCAGACGGAACAAAGCTTACAGGAAAAATAATTTTAGCAAATGGAGAGGAATTTAATGCTGATGAAGCTCAAGAACCTGTAAATGATGAATATTACTTTATAGTTGCCGATAAATGTACGGAATGCAAAGGTTTTTTCAACGAACCGCAATGCGCCGCTGTTTGTCCGGTAGACTGTTGTGTGCCAGATGAGGATATTGTTGAAACAGAAGAACAATTATTGGCAAAACAGCGGTTTTTACACAATGAAGAATAGGGTTTTAACTATTTAAATTAGTTTTCAGTACGCAGCGTCAGTAGGCAGTAAAATGAAAAGTTTAATGTTTAATGTACTTATTTTTGCTTCAAAATTAAAAAACTGTAACGAATAAAAAGCATAACCAAAATTGGAATAATGGAGATATTGAAAACCTGTATTTTCAGCATCCATAAAACTGCCTGAACTACCAATAAAAACAGCAATAATTTAGTATAATTTGCTAACCATTTAGGGAGAACTTCTTTAAACATAAAAAAGGAAACGACTAAATTTGGCGCAAATGCCCATAAAAAGTTAAGATTTTCATAGGTTGCGGTATGGCTGGTGGCAAACCAAAGCAATAACACCACAACGCCGATTGTTCCGGTAATAAAATAGAGGGAAAAATCAACCCATTTGGTTCTTTTTTTGGCGGTATAATCTTGATAAGTTTTAAAAATAAAAAAGAAACTTATCAATAAAAAAGCAATAAAAGGCTGAAAAACGGAAAAAGGCTGAGGCTGTTTTACTTCATTTAAAACAGTATTGTCTGCTTTAACCAAAGGAATATTTTTACCATCAACATTGATGGTGGCGTTATTAAAACCTAAATAAATATAATCGGGTAAAAATTTAAATTCGGCAGCAGTTGCGGGTCTGTCTATCACAGATCCCAACGCCAAATCGATCCCGAATTTTCCCCATTTAAATTCTTCAGCAGTGTAATCGGCAATTAAATCCCGATGCGATTTCTTTTCGGTAATATGGTTGTTGTTAAAAGTAACTTTGTCTTTTAAGACCGTCTTAATGACTTCTTCTATTTTTGTGGAACAATTGTCGTAAAAGAAATCGTACTGATAGGACATATTTTCCGGTTTCGCATTGTTTTCCAAAAAATCATAAACAGCCTGAACATCCGCTTCGTTTAAATCCAGTTCCTGTGTTTTTACCCAGCGGTTTTCATAATTAAACTGTTGCAGAAAATAACCGTAACGTGTGGTTGAAAGCTGGTAAATCAACTTTCCTTTGGCAAAATTGAGATAAAAATTTGGTTTATTGAAGTCGAATGTGCCATAATTATAGATTTTGTCCAATTTTAAAAGCGGATCGTAAACCCGAAATGCGCTATGGCCAAAAGCACTGTACAAGTCAGTTCCCGGTCCGCAGGTAACAACGCTCACTGTTGCTTCAGAAGATAATTTTTGTTGTGCCGTTAATTGAAAGCAACTAAAAATAAATATGAAAATGAAGTGAATTTTTTTTCTCATTTTGTTGAAAAACAAATAGTTAAAAATTTATTTGATTCTTATTGGCATTCTTATCCTAAATAAGTTAAAAAGCAAATAATTTACATTTTTTATATTCTTAGATAAAAAAGCGAATGTAAAAAAACTTTAGAAGTTAAACTTTAAATTTAGGAAATATTATGGTTAATAAATTCCAAAACACGTTTTTCGCTCCACAACAAATCTTTGCCGAACAGGGTAGAATTAAATCCAACGTGACCGCCATATTTAGGTGTTTCAAAATATACTTTTTGATGATTTTTAGTTTCAGAAAAAGGGAAACAACTTTCCGATAAAAAACTGTCGTCCAATGCATTAATAAGCAGTGTGGGTTTTTGAATATCAGGAATAAATTGTTTGCTGCTGTTTGTTACCCAATAATCTTCGGCATTTTTATAGCCAAATAACGGTGCAGTGACGGCATTGTCAAAATCTTTAAAGGTTTTCGATCTTTCAATAGCTTCTTTGTTTAGATTGGCTTCAGGGAATTTATTTAATTTATGAAGCGCTTTTTCTTTGAGTGTTTTCATAAACATATTTTGATATACTAAGTTATGAAGACTTTCCAAAGCAATGGCAGACCCTCCTAAATCACAGGGAACGGATATTGCGGCGGCACCTTTAACTTCATCTGGCATATTTTTGGAAGTTCCCATATATTTTAGCGCGATATTTCCGCCCATACTGTAGCCCAATATAAAAATATTTCGGTATTTGTTAAGCGATAATAAATAGTTGACGGCCAAATCAACATCATCGGTTTTTCCGCTATGATAGGCGTAAGGTTTGTTGTTGTCTTCGCCGCCGCAACCCCTGAAATTAAGCGCTGCGCCGTCTATATTTTGTGAATTCAGATACTTGAGCACAGAAATAATGTACTTGGATTGCGAACTTCCCTCCAGACCGTGCAAAGCCAAAACTGCAGTTTCAGACCCAACAGAAGAGATATCCAAATCAACAAAATCATTGTCAACGGTTACAATTNNGGTTTATAGGTAGATTTTATATGTGGCATTTAGCAATTTATTAAAAAGTTATATTGAATTAAATTTTACTGAAAAACAATGATTAAATTTACGAAAAATAAAAACAACGATGCTAAAAAAATACATTCCCAATTTATTGACGCTGCTCAACTTACTTTCAGGAACCATTGCGGTCTATTTTGCAGTTAAAGAAGAACTGGTTTTAGCGGCCGGTTTTGTTTTTTTAGGGATATTTTTTGACTTTTTTGATGGATTTGCAGCAAGATTGCTGAAAGTTCAGGGAGCATTGGGAAAACAGCTGGATTCATTGGCAGATGTGGTTACCAGTGGGGTAGTGCCGGGAATTGTGTTATTTCAGCTCATTTCTAAATCGATAGAAAATGAAACTTGGGAAAATGCCGTTAAATCGGTTTTAAAAATAGGAAACGAACATTATTTTACAAGCACTTTCTTTATTTCCTTAATTGGTTTGGTGTTTACGCTTGGCGCAGCCTACCGATTGGCAAAATTTAACATTGACGAACGGCAGACAAGTTCTTTTGTTGGGCTGCCAACACCGGCTGGGGCTTTGGTGGTTTTATCATTGCCGTTAATATTAAATTTCAGCGGAAATGAATTTGCGTCTGCAATTATTCAAAATGTTTGGTTTTTAATCGGATTGGCCATACTTCTTTGTTATTTAATGAATGCGGAAATTCCGCTATTCTCCTTAAAATTTAAAGATTACAGTTGGAAAAAAAATAAAATAAAGTTTTTGTTTATTATTCTTACGGCCGCTTTAAGTGCACTATTTCAATTTATAGCAATTCCATTGGTGATATTGCTGTATGTTTTGATGTCGACCCTTGAAAATAAGCTGATTAAAAATGCAGCTTAAAATTTTCTTCTTTTCAATTCAAAATCTTTTCCTAAATAAACACGTCTAACTGTTTCGTCTTCGGCAAGTTCTTGCGGCGTTCCTTCTTTTAGAATTCCGCCTTCAAACATTAAGTAAGTTTTATCAGTAATGGCAAGTGTTTCCTGAACGTTGTGGTCGGTTATTAGAATGCCGATATTTCTGTCTTTTAAATGCGCCACAATATTTTGAATATCTTCAACGGCAATGGGGTCAACGCCGGCAAAAGGTTCATCCAATAAAATAAATTTAGGATCAGACGCCAAAGCTCTGGCTATTTCGGTTCTTCTTCGTTCGCCTCCAGATAGTAAATCGCCTCTGTTTTTGCGCACGTGATTCAAACCAAATTCACTCAGTAGGGATTCCATTTTTTCTTTTTGATCAGCCTTCGACATATTGGAAAATTGCAGTACGGATAAGATATTGTCTTCAACAGACAATTTTCTGAAAATGGAAGATTCTTGCGACAAATAACCCACACCTTCTTGCGCTCTTTTGTACATCGGGAACTTGGTTATTTCCTGATTGTCCAAATAAATTTTTCCTTCATTTGGCTGAATCATACCAACAATCATATAAAATGAAGTGGTTTTTCCGGCACCATTCGGACCTAATAAGCCAACAATTTCTCCCTGTTCCACCTGCAATGAAATTCCGTTCACCACATATTTGCTCCCGTATTTCTTTTTTATATTTTCTGCTCTTAATATCATTGTTGTATATCTGTTTAACTGTGTAATCGTTGAATTGTTAAGATGTTGAGCTGTTTATTCAAATTTTTAAAGCCAATGCATCAGCTGGCACGTTCGCTAAAAATGTTCTCTGAACATTTTTTTAACGCTCTGTCCCCCCCTCGGGGGTTAGGGGGCTTAATTCTTCCCAATATTCATAAGCCCTTCTTAAATGTGGAATTACAATGGTGCCGCCAACCAAAGTCGCAATAGAAAGTGATTCCATCACTTTTTCTTTGGAAACGCCTGCTTTAAAACATCCTTCCAAATGGTATTTGATGCAATCATCGCACCGTAAAACGGCTGAAGCCACCAAACCCAACAATTCTTTTGTTTGAACGTCCAAATGACCTGCTTTGTATGCATTGGTGTCAATATTAAAAATTCTTTTGATGATTTTATTGTCATCAGCCAAAATTTTATCGTTCATTTTTGCGCGATAGGCGTTAAATTCTTCTACTTGATTAGGCATTTTTAAGTTCTTTTTTGCGTTCATTTTTTAAAACCACTTTCGATATCAGTATACTTACTTCATATAAAATAAGTATTGGAATTGCCACAATAATTTGGCTGATAATATCTGGAGGTGTAATAACAGCAGCAACAATCAACACCAAAACAAGGGCGTGTCTTCTGTATCTTCTTAAAAAATCGGGGGTAATTAAACCCATTTTGGTTAAGAAATACATCACTATTGGCAACTCAAATATCAATCCGGAAGCCAATACCGATGATCGTAACAATGAGATATAGGATCCAATTTTAATATTTCGCTCAACCACGTCACTTACAGAATAATTTCCCAGAAAATTTACGGAAAGCGGCGTTACCACATAATAACCAAACAAAACGCCGATAAAAAATAAAAAGGAAGAAACAATGATAAAGGCAAGTGCACCTTTGCGTTCTTTTTCATACAAACCCGGACTTATAAATCTCCATACTTCCCATATAATAAAAGGAAAAGCCATTATAAATCCGGCGGTTATGGATACCCAAATATGCACGCTAAATTGTTCTGCCATTTCCAAACTTTGGAAGGTAAACGGGATATCATCTATGCACAAACCTTCCGTACCAAAGAATCGCGATACACTGCAAAATGCACGATACGTCCAAAAATTAGGATCTTTTGGTGCAAATATTATTTTGTTGAACAGAAAATCCTTCATTAAAAATGCGATAATTCCAAACACAAATATTGCAGCGCTAGATCGCACCAAATGCCATCTCAATTCTTCAACGTGGTCTAAAAAAGACATCTCTTTTTCAGGTTCGGCTATTTTTTTTCTCATTTTAGAAAATCCCTTCTTTAATTAGATCGTGCAAATGTACGACACCTGCGTATACCGAATTGTCTTCAACCAAAATTTGGGAAATTTTATTATTTTCCATCGTCTCCAGCGCTTCAATGGCCATCGCATCAACATTGATTGTTTTCGGATTTTTGCCCATAATATTTTCAGCGACCAAATTACTGATATCTGGTGAATTGGTCAGCATTCGTCTTAAATCTCCATCGGTAATAATGCCAACAATTTTATTATTTTCAACAACTGCGGCGGTGCCCAATCGTTTTTTTGAAATTTCAATAATCACATCTTTAATGGGTGTTGTTGGAGAAACTTGCGGCATTTCATTTTTTCCGATTAAATCGCTTACCCTCAAGTACAGTTTTTTTCCCAAAGCGCCCCCCGGATGGTATTTTGCGAAATCTTTGCTTGAAAAATTATTGAGCTTCAATAGGCAAATTGCCAAAGCATCGCCCATCACCAATTGCGCTGTGGTGCTTGATGTTGGCGCTAAATTATTTGGGTCGGCTTCTTTTTCAACAAAAGAATTCAACATAAAATCGGCATTTGTGCCTAAAAAAGATGCTGGGTTTCCGGTAATTGCAATTATTTTGTTTCCATAATTTTTAATTAATGGCAATAAGACTTTTATTTCAGGCGTATTTCCGCTTTTTGAAATGCAGACCACCACATCGTTTTCCTGAATAATTCCCAAATCTCCGTGTATGGCATCGGCCGCGTGCATAAATATTGCTGGGGTTCCCGTAGAATTTAACGTGGCAACAATCTTGGTTGCAATATTGGCGCTTTTGCCAATTCCGGTCACAATAACCCTTCCTTTAGACAGATGTATAAAATTTACGGCATTTTCGAAATCTGCATCTAGAAAATTCACTAAATTCGCGATCGCTTTGCTTTCAATTAAAATTGTCTGCTTTGCATTCTCAATAATTGTATTTTTATTTTTCAAAAGATCAAGGTTTTTAACAAAAAAAAGTTTTATCTTTAATTTTAAACAAAAATATATTTATTTAATTAGAAATTGAATAAACTGCTAATAAAAAAGTAAAAGTCAAATTTTGTGAAAATTTTTATATGGGCAACTAACATATTATTTTAGCTGCCAATTTAAATTCGTATTAATAATTTAGAAGTGATAATGAATAGAAAAGAGATTGATTTGCACGAGGCTTTGAAAAAATATTTTGGATTTTCTAAATTCAAAGGACTACAAGAAGGAGTAATAAAAAGTATTATTGAAGGAAATGACACTTTTGTGATTATGCCAACCGGTGGCGGAAAATCGTTATGTTACCAGCTTCCCGCATTGGTTAAAGAAGGTACAGCCATTGTTGTTTCTCCATTAATTGCATTGATGAAAAATCAGGTTGACGCCATTCGTGGCATTTCCGCAGAACACGGAATTGCCCACGTACTTAATTCTTCTTTAAACAAGACTGAGGTTACCCAAGTTAAAAATGACATTGAAAAAGGAATAACAAAACTATTGTATGTTGCTCCGGAATCACTCATTAAAGAAGAGTACATCGACTTTTTAAAAAATCAAAATATTTCATTTGTTGCCATTGATGAAGCACATTGTATTTCAGAATGGGGACACGATTTTAGGCCGGAATATAGAAATCTTCGGAATATTATTCAAAAAATAGACAATGTTCCTTTAATTGGCCTGACAGCAACCGCTACCCAAAAAGTGCAGGAAGATATCATAAAAACACTGGGGATGTCAAATGCCAACACTTTTAAAGCTTCTTTTAACCGTCCGAATTTATTTTATGAAGTTCGGCCAAAAACAAAAAACATAAATTCTGATATTATTCGGTTTGTACGCCAATTTCAAGGAAAATCGGGGATTATTTATTGTTTAAGTCGTAAAAAAGTTGAAGAAATAGCGCAAGTATTGCAGGTAAATGGCATAAAAGCTGTTCCTTATCACGCCGGATTGGACGGAAAAACCAGGTCGAAACATCAGGATATGTTTTTGATGGAAGATGTGGATGTGGTGGTGGCTACCATCGCTTTTGGAATGGGAATCGACAAACCGGATGTGCGTTTTGTGATTCATCACGACATTCCCAAAAGTTTGGAAAGCTATTATCAGGAAACCGGAAGGGCAGGGCGCGACGGAGGTGAAGGATTTTGTTTGGCTTACTATTCTTACAAAGATATTGAAAAACTGGAGAAATTTTTATCGGGAAAACCGGTAGCTGAGCAGGAAATTGGAAACGCTTTGCTGCAAGAAGTGGTTGGCTATGCAGAAACTTCTATGTCGAGAAGAAAATATTTATTGCATTATTTTGGGGAAGATTTTGACGAAGTAAATGGTTTGGGTGCCTTGATGGATGACAATGCCATCAATCCGAAGAAAAAACAGGAAGCCGAAAATGAATTAAAAATGTTATTGGAGGTCGTTGTAAAAACCTATCAAAAATACAAAGCAAAAGAATTGGTAAATACCTTAACAGGGAAAGTAAATGCCCAGTTGAAATCGCATAAAACGGACGAACAACCATTTTTTGGCTGCGGAAAGGAAAACGACGGAAAATATTGGATGGCTTTGATAAGGCAAGCATTGGTAGCGCGTTTTATCAACAAAGAGATTGAGCAATATGGCGTTATAAAAATTACGGATAAAGGAACTGATTTTATTAAAAATCCGTCCTCTTTTATGATGACAGAAGACCATATTTATGATGATAGCACTGATGCCTCAATTTTAGCAAATGTTAACGGCAGCGGAGCTTCTGCAGATGAAGTTTTGCTTAAAATGCTAAAAGAATTGCAAAAATCTGTTGCCAAGAAAAATGGCGTGCCTCCTTATGCCGTATTGCTGGAACCATCATTGGAAGATATGGCGTTGAAATATCCGATGACGATGGATGAATTGAAAAACATTTATGGTATTGGTGAAGGAAAAGCAAACAAATACGGGAAGCCTTTTATTGAATTGATTGCCAAATATGTGGAAGAAAATGACATTCTTCGTCCGGATGATTTTGTGGTGAAAGGCACCGGCGTAAATTCAGGGTTAAAACTTTATATCATTCAAAATACGGACAGGAAAATTCCGCTTGAAGATATCGCAAAATCCAAAGGGTTAACTTTTAATGAATTAATCGAAGAAATGCAAGGGATTGTTTACAGCGGCACCAAATTAAATATCAATTATCATATTGATGATTTATTGGATGAAGATCAGCAAGAAGAAATTTTTAATTACTATATGGAATCTAAAAGCGACAGAATACAAGATGCCTTAGATGAATTTGATGGAGACTATGATGAGGAAGAGTTACGATTGATGCGGATAAAATTTATGAGCCAGGTGGCTAATTAAAATTTAAGCCAAATAAGCCACCAACATACCGACCAATATCGCAACAAATTTTAATAGATTAAACTTGTGGTCTTTTGAGGTTTCAAACAAAATAATGGTTGAGATATGTAAAAATACACCGATAATAATTGCGGTAATCTCCGTTTTATAATGCGTTAAAATTTGCACATATTCCCCGGCCAAACTGCCTAAAGGCGTCATTAAAGAAAAAAGTAATAGAAACAGCACCGAATTCTTTTTGGAAATTTTTGAGCTCACGAAAAAGGTTCCCAAAATAATTGAAATGGGGACATTGTGAATCACAATTGCCCACAATAAGTATTCGTGATTTTGGTTATGAGCCAAAGGAATACCTTCCAAAAATGCGTGAATATTTAAACTGATGAATAATGCCCACGGAAAAACAATGTCTTTTTCTACGTGAATATGGCCGTGTTCAGCTCCTTTAGAGAAAAAATCTAATACAAGTTGCAGCAACAATCCCAACAGAATAAAAAAGCCAATGTTTGTGCTTTTAACTGCATAAACTTCAGGAAGTAAATGTAAAATGGTGACCGACAATAAGTATGCGCCACTAAACGCCAATAATAATTGTACCGTCTTAAAACTTGGCTTTAATCCGAAAACGATAACAATACCAACCAATACGGAGGCGATAAGTGCAATATAACTCATTCTAAAACCAAAATTAAACGATCGGAAGTTTCTTCATCAAATTTTTCTAGCTGATAATTACCAAAAGTATGTTTAATTTTAAAACCGACAGAATTTACGTAGGAATTTATTTTAGCCAAATCTATACTTTTTACTTTTTCAAAATAAGTATGATGTTCCCCGTCAGCATCAAAATTGATTTCTTTAATAATAAATCCGTTTTTTACATAACGATTCATTTTAAAGGCAATATCATCAATGGTCAGCACTTCTTCAGCAACAAGCTCAGAAACCACTTTTTTTGAATTCATAAAGTCAATAACAGCCATTCCATTTGGATTTAAACCGTCTTTAATATTTTGCAAAATGGCAATATCTTCCGCATCGTCTTCAAAAAAACCAAAACTGGTGAACAAATTTAAAATGACATCGAACTTATTTTTAAATGGATTTCGCATATCGTGTTCCACAAATTTCAACGTTTCGGTTTCAAATTGTTTGGCATATTTAATGCTGTTTTTAGATAAATCGGCACCAATCACCTGAAATCCAAGCGAATTTAAATAGATGGAATGTCGCCCTTTTCCGCAGGCCAAATCCAGTATTAAATCGCTTTTTTCTAATTTTAAAAAGGCAATTAAATTTTTCAAAAAGGCTTGACCTTCTGAATAATCCCTGTGTTTATATAAAATATGGTAATAACTTGTGTCAAACCAGGAAGCAAACCAATCTTTGTTTTTAGTCATAATATTTAAATGACCGCAAAAATAAGGATTTGTTTGGTAAAATGATTAGGGAACGAGTTGTTTTATTATTTGGCAAAAAACTTTTAACTTTTTAACATTTAACTTTTAACTTAATATTTCAGTACTTTTGCAAAATAATAAAAGAATATGGAACGAAATTTTAAAATGGTTGCCACCACAATGTTTGGGCTGGAGGAAGTATTGGCAACGGAACTTAAAAATTTAGGGGCGCAAGATGTGGAAACAGGCGTAAGAAGCGTTACTTTTTTAGGCGACAAAGGTTTTATGTACAAAGCAAATATGGCTTTGCGTACGGCGATTAGAATTTTGAAACCCATTAAAACTTTTAAGGTTGCGGATGAAGATGATTTGTACAAAAAAATTCAACAAATCCAGTGGGAAAAATATATGGATGTTTCCAGCACTTTTTCAATTGGTGCTGTGGTGAATTCTCAAGGTTTTACCACAAATTCGCATTACATTACTTTAAAATCAAAGGATGCCATTGCAGATTATTTCAGAAATAAATACAATGAACGGCCAAGTGTTGATACAAAACACCAGGATTTAAAGATTCACGTTCATATCCATAACAATTACTGTTCAATTTCATTAGACAGCTCTGGCGATTCTTTGCACAAACGCGGCTACAGAAGTGCCACGAATATTGCGCCCATCAATGAAGTTTTGGCGGCCGGTTTGGTGTTGCTTTCGGGATATACGGGCGATTGCAATTTTATTGATCCGATGTGCGGTTCCGGAACTATTTTGATTGAAGCTGCAATGATTGCCAACAATATTCCTGCAAATATCAACAGAAATGAATTCGGATTTGAAAAATGGTCAGATTATGATGAAGAACTGTTTTTTACCATCCAGGATTCGTTGATAAAAAAAATACACAATTCCCATTTTAAAATTATGGGATTTGACAAAGCGCCATCGGCAGTGGTGAAAGCAAAGGAAAACGTGGCAAATGCCAATTTAAGCGAATTTATTGGTGTGCATCATATAAATTTCTTTAACTCNNATGAAAAACGGGGATTTGGATTGTTTATTTGTCCGTTACGATATGTATGAAGGAAGCAAAAAAACACATAAAAGACCAATTGAAGAAGAAGAATCTTAAGGACGCTTTTCTTTTAATTTTTTTAGGAAAAAACAAAAAAAGCGTCGCATAATTGCGACGCTTTTCGTTATTTATTCAATTAATTTTTCTTAATTTCTTCTTGAAGAATTTCCTCTTGAATTTTCATTTTTACCAGAATTTCCTTTAGATTCTCTGCTACCAGCCTGACTTCTTTGAGCGTTTCCTGAATTGTTTTTTTGTTGCGCTCTTTCAGGTGCTTTCGCTGTTCTTTCAGGAGTACGATTTTCAGCCATTCTTCCGGTATTCGCACTGCGTTCATTCTGACTTGGTCTTTGAACGGTATTTGATCTGCGTTCCGTATTGTTACCGGCCTGACTTGTTCTTTCGTTAGAGGTCGGTCTTTGAACGGTATTTGATCTGCGTTCCGCATTGTTACCGGCCTGACTTGTTCTTTCGTTAGACGCCGGTCTTTGAACGGTATTTGATCTTCTGTCGGTATTGTTTACAGTGTTATTATTACGATCATTCTGACCTTGTCTGTCATTAGAATTTCTTCTGTTATCTATATTTTTTGACCTGTCATTATGATTATCATTATACCTGTTAGGAACACTTTTGGCAGCTACACGTCGGGTGTCTTGCCCATTTCTCTTATAATGTTTGTCGTAATATGTATTTCTTGAATGGTCACTATAATAGGTGTAACGTGTTGGATGATAATGACTTCTATAAGGATTGTAACTTACAATTCTAAAATCAAATAACGGTCTTGCAAAATAATTGTGATATGGGTGAAACACATAGCCACGGTTGTAATTGTTAATGTATCCTGAATAATGGCTATAATAACCTTGTCTGTCATAATACACGTGCAATCCGCCAACGCGAACCAATCTGCCGGAATCATAAGAAATATGGGTATTTCCAATTCTGCTTACACGGCCATAATAGTCATAGTAAATAGGAATATCTTCTACCTGAATAATAGCACCATAATCATCATATTGAACATAAGGGCCATAATCATAACCGGAGTTAAAGCTAATGTTAACGCCATTGCCTTGATAATTAACATCCAAACCACCTCTTTGGTTTCTTTGGTTGATGTAAAAATCAAACTCGCCATTTTGAAAAACAGCAAATGTTACATCACGTTCAACGAATGTGAAGGAATCTCCATAATCGTTATTGTAATAATTTTTTGAAAAATTATCTGCTTTAAAAGTTGAAGCCTGCATGCCAAACCCAACAAATAAAAACATTGCCATAAGTATTAATTTTGTTTTCATAATAATATATTTAAGGTTAAACTAAATTTGCCGGTTAGCAGCATTCCTTTTCACAAATACAAACAACGTGCCAAAAAAAATATGTCCAATAAAATTGGACATATTACCTATTTAAAAATTAAAAAAATGAAATTATCCGTTACTAATATTTTCAGGTATTTTTTTTAAATTTTGTGGTAAAAGTAACTGCTTCAATCATTTATATATGTAACAAATATTACTTGTTTCATTTTTCTGGTTTATAAAAATTAATTATTCACAAAGGCCGATTATTAAATTGATTTTAAATAATTTTACTTTTTTAAAGCCAAAAGCGTTGAGCAATTTTATTGATGTTATTTTACCCATTCCTTTACAAAAGTTATTTACCTATAAAATAACTGAGGCTGAAGCTACATTCTTGAAAAAAGGGATGCGGGTTGCGGTGGAATTTGGAAAATCAAAAATATACACCGCATTGGTTTATAAAATTCACCAAACACCGCCAATTGGTTATGATGCAAAAGAAATTTATCAAATTTTAGATGAAATTCCTGTCGTAAACAACATACAAATTACCCATTGGGAATGGATTTCCAATTATTATATGTGCTCTTTGGGTGAAGTTTACAGAGCTGCGCTGCCTTCGGCATTTTTGTTGGAAAGCGAAACAGAAATACAGTTGGTTAGGGATTTTATACAAGAAGATGCACTTTCAAACGAAGAATTTTTAGTTTTTGAAGCGCTGCAGCACCAGTCACAACTTTCTATTCAGCAAATAGTTGATATTCTTGGGAAGAAAACGGTGTTTCCAATTATTAAGTCGTTAATCGATAAAAACGCGATTGTAGTTAAAGAGCAAATTTACGAGCAATACAAACCTAAATTAGAAAAATATATACGATTAACAGAAACTTGGAATTCAGACCAAAAACTCGCTGAATTGCTCGATGCCTTAAGCAGGGCAAAAAAACAACGCGAACTCATTTTAACCTATTTTCAATTACAGACATCAAAAAAACCGATAAAACAAAGCCAGCTTCAGGAGGATTCAAACAGTGCTGCAGCAGTTATAAAATCGTTGATCGATAAAGGCATTTTTGAAGTCTATTTCATTCAACAGGACAGAATTAATTTCGAGGGAAAATCGGGTAAGATAAAAGAACTGACATCGCATCAGGAAGAAGCATTTTTAGCCATAAAGGAGCACTTCAAAATAAAGCAAACAGTACTTTTAAAAGGAATCACAAGCAGCGGTAAAACAGAGATTTACGTTAAATTAATTAAACAACTGATTGAAGAAGGAAAGCAAGTGCTTTATTTGCTTCCGGAAATTGCGCTTACCACACAATTAATAGACAGGCTGCAACTTTATTTCGGAGAATATTTGTCGGTTTTTCATTCAAAATATTCGATGAATGAAAGGGTAGAAGTATGGAACAATGTGTTGGAAAACAAGCCAAAAGCACAATTAATTTTAGGCGCCCGTTCTTCTATGTTTTTGCCATTTTCCAATTTAGGGCTCATTATTGTCGATGAAGAACACGAGCCGTCTTTTAAACAATATGATCCGGCACCAAGATATCACGCACGTGATGCTGCCATCGTATTGGCGAACCAACACAAAGCCAAAGTCATTTTGGGCTCTGCAACACCTAGCATAGAGACTTTTTATAACGCGCAACAGGGAAAATATGGTTTGGTTGAATTAAATCGCAGATTTGGTGATGTTTTACTGCCTGAAATTGAATTGGTCGACGTAAAGGAAAAACATAGAAAAAAGCGAATGACCGGCCATTTTTCCGACCGTTTGCTTGAAATGATTACAGAAGCGCTAGATCATAAAGAACAGGTTATTTTATTTCAAAATCGCAGGGGTTTTGCGCCCATTGTGGAATGTGAAACCTGTGGTGTTTCACCTCAGTGTCCTAATTGTGATGTGAGTTTAACGTACCATAATTTCAGAAAAGAATTGCGTTGCCATTATTGCGGGCACAGACAGGCAATGCCTCATAATTGCGGAGCTTGCGGCAGCGAAAAATTGAATACCAAAGGCTTTGGAACCGAACAGATTGAAATTGAATTGATGGAGCTTTTTCCAAATGCAAAAGTGGGAAGAATGGATTTGGACACCACGCGGGGAAAATTCGGCTATCAAAAAATATTAGGACAATTTCAATCGCAGGAAATTGATATTTTGGTGGGCACGCAAATGCTCTCAAAAGGATTGGATTTTGCAAATGTGTCGTTGGTGGGCATTATGAACGCCGACAATATGTTGAATTTTCCTGATTTTAGGGCGCACGAAAGAAGTTATCAATTGATGGTGCAGGTTTCCGGCAGGGCAGGGCGTGCCAGTAAAAGAGGAAAGGTCGCCATACAAACGTACAATCCGCACCATAAAATATTACAGCAGGTATCAACCAATGCTTTTGAAGAAATGTATAAAGAGCAATTGGACGAACGCTGGCAATACCATTATCCGCCTTTCTATAGAATCATAAAGATCACCTTGCGCCACAAGGATTTTAACAGGGTAGAGGAAGGCGCGGTTTGGTTGGGAAAATCATTAACATCCATTTTTAAAGACGATATTTTAGGACCTTCAACACCGGGAATTTCTAAAATCAGGACTTACTATATCAGAACAATCATTATAAAAATACCGCAAAAAAACTCGTTGGTTGTGAGCAAAAATCAAATTCAGAGGGTAAAAAATGCGTTTCAGGCCATAAAAGAATTTCAATCCATTAAATTCAATATTGACGTCGATAATTATTAAAGCTTTTTTATTAAATTTACACTTGCCAATTAAGGAAATAAGCCTATATTTGCACCCTTAAAAGTAAAAACTTAAATTATTAATTATGAATCATTACGAAACTGTTTTCATTTTGAATCCCGTTTTATCTGATGTTCAGGTAAAGGAAACAGTAAAGAAGTTTGAGGACTATCTTGTTTCTAAAGGTGCCGAAATGATATCAAAAGAGGACTGGGGCTTAAAAAAATTAGCGTACACCATCCAAAACAAAAAAAGTGGATTTTATCACTTATTCGAATACAAAGTTGCTGGAGAAACCATTGCTCCTTTTGAACTTGAATTTAGAAGAGATGACAGTATTATGCGTTATTTAACCGTTGCGTTAGATAAACACGCTGTTGCCTGGGCTGAAAAGAGAAGATTAAGAGACGGAAGTAAAGCAATTAAAAAATAAGCGTTATGTCTATAGAACAACAAGCAAAAGGAGGAAAACAAGGTGATGTTCGTTACCTGACTCCGTTAGATATTGAAACAAAACAAGTAAANNCGTCGTTTAACAGGAACTTCATTAAAATACCAACGTAAAGTGTCTGTCGCCATTAAAAGAGCGCGTCACTTAGCTTTATTGCCATACGTTGCGGATATGTTAAAATAAAAACAGCAAGGAATTATGGAAATTATATTAAAGCAAGACGTTGAAAACCTAGGGTTTAAAGATGATCTTATTACTGTAAAAAATGGTTTTGGACGTAACTATTTGATTCCTCAAGGATTTGCAGTATTGGCAACAAGTTCAGTAAAGAAAATGTTGGCGGAAACTTTAAAGCAACGTGCTTATAAAGAAGAAAAATTAATAAAAGATGCCACAGCAATTGCAGATGCAATTAAAGCGTTGGATATTAAAATTACTGCTAAAACAGCCGATAACACAAAATTATTTGGATCAGTTAATAACCAAGATGTTGCAGATGCTTTAGCCGCTGCGGGTCAGGTTATTGAGAAAAAATACATTAAAGTTGAAGGCGGTACCATTAAAAGAATTGGAAAATACAATGCAACTATCAGACTTCATAGAGCTGTTGTGGTTGAATTGCCAATCGAGATTGTTGCTGAAGCAAAATAATTAACAATTTTTAGTTAATAAACATATTTAAAGCCCACTTTTTAGTGGGCTTTTTTCATGGATCAGTTATTGTCAATTGGTAAAAATATTTAGTAAATTCACCAAACAAATATTTAAAATTCCAATAATGAAAAAAGCAATAATAATTTTAATATTAATGATTTCTATTGTGTCGTGCAATAAAGACAAAAAAAACAGCTTAATGGAAAACGATTTAACCAACAATCCATTTTTGAAAGAAAGCAAACTGCCATATTTCGCTCCGGATTTTACTAAAATTCAAAACAAGCATTTTAAACCGGCATTGGTTGAAGCAATGAAACAACAATCTGATGCAGTTAATGCAATTGTTAAAAACACCCAAAAAACTACTTTTGACAATACAATACTTGCCCTAGAAAAGAGTGGAGAAATGTTAGACAGGGTTAATAACGTATTTAAATCTTTAACCGCAGCCCATACCAATGACACTTTAAAAAAGGTTGAAACTGAAATTGCGCCTTTAGCGGCAAAACATTATGATGAAATTTATTTAAATGACAAGTTGTTTGCGAAAGTAAAAGACATTTACACAAATAGGGGAAATCTTAATTTAGATGCAGAATCTT
>DPCK01000068.1:0-2693 GCA_003516285.1 Lutibacter sp.
TTTTCTGTTTTCAAAAGCAAAGATGACAAATGTTATGATTTAACCAAATAATAAAAGGTAAGTTTGTCTGATATTAAATCGTAAAATTATGAGTCAAGATAAAGTATGTTTAGTTTGTAAAAAACCTTCAACGGAAGTTCCGGTAACAAAATTTTATTACCAGGAAAGTGAATTTTATATTTGTCCGCAACACATCCCTATTTTAATACATAATCCACAAGAATTAAACGGATTATTGGCTGGCGCCGATAAATTAACTGGCGGATAACAAAAAGGATATTGATTTTATTGCATAAAAAACGCGCCTATTGGCGCGTTTTTATTTTATGCTTTTTTTATTGCTTTTTGAATTTTTCTGATAAATCTTTACCAAATACTTTCAGTTTTTCAATGGCAGTTTCCACTTCTTTTTCAACAGTTTCAATGGTGCTTTCTCTCAAAAACGGATATCTGTAATCTGTTGGCGGGACAAAAGTTTCTTTAATGGTTCGGGTATTTACCCAACGCAATAAATTCCAAACAGAACCTGCTTTGTCGTTTGTTCCCGATCCGCGGGCGCCTCCAAAAGGTTGTTGTCCCACAACGGCGCCAGTTGGCTTGTCGTTGATATAAAAGTTTCCTGCGGCATTTTCCAATTTGTTGGTGGCAATGTCAATCACATAACGGTCGCTGCTAAAAATAGCGCCAGTTAAAGCATATTCACTTGTGGAATCAATCAAATCCAGGGTTTCTTCCCATTTCTCGTCTTCGTACACAAAAATAGTCATAATTGGCCCAAACAGCTCATTGCACATTGTTTTGTATTTCGGGTTGGTGGTCAAAATGATGGTTGGTTCAATAAAATAACCAACTTCATCACTGTAACCGCCGCCAATAATAATTTCGGCATCAGCATCTGCTTTCGCTTCTTCAATATAACCCGATAATTTTTTGAAGGCTCTGTTGTCAATTACCGCATTTATAAAGTTTGTAGGATCTTCAGGAGATCCCATTTTAAACGATTTTAAATCTTTTTCCAATGAAGTTTTAATGGCGCCCCACAAGCTTTTTGGCAAATAAGCACGAGATGCTGCAGAACATTTTTGGCCTTGGTATTCAAAAGCCCCTCTTGCAATTGCCGTGGCAACTTCTTGGGCATTTGATGTTGGATGCGCCCAGATAAAATCTTTTCCTCCAGTTTCTCCAACAATGCGAGGATATGATTTATAATTACCCACATTTTTTCCGATGGTTTCCCAGAAACTATTAAATACCGGCGTTGAACCTGTAAAGTGAACACCTGCAAAATCGCGGCTGTTCAATAAAACATCGGTAATCATGGCCGAATTTCCGGTCACCATATTGATAACGCCATCAGGCAAACCTGCCGCTTTAAACAATTCCATAATTACTTGTGCTGAATATATTTGGGAACTTGCCGGTTTCCAAATCACCACATTTCCCATCAAAGCCGGAGCCGAAGGCAGATTCCCTGCAATTGCGGTAAAGTTGAAAGGTGTAATGGCGTATACGAATCCTTCAAGCGCACGATATTCCATACGGTTCCAGATTCCTGCGGAAGATGCCGGCTGATTGTTGTAAATCTCGGTCATAAATTGCACGTTAAAACGCAAAAAGTCGATCAATTCACAAGCGGAATCAATTTCGGCCTGAAAAGCATTTTTTGACTGAGCAATCATCGTTGCCGCATTCATTTTGTAACGAAACGGACCCGAAAGCAAATCGGCAGCTTTTAAGAAAATCGCCGCTCTGTGTTCCCAGCTTGTAGCTGCCCATTTAACACGAGCTTCCGCAGCTTTTTTAACGGCCAGTTCAATATGTTCTTTTTCTGCAACGTGGTATTTTCCCACACAGTGTTTATGGTCGTGTGGCGGATGTATATCAACTGTATTTCCTGTTCTGTATTCCTTGCCGCCAATATAAAAGGGAATGTCAACCTGCTCGTTGAACATTTTTTTATAAGTGTCTAATAACGCTTTGCGTTCTGGTGTTCCTGGAGCGTATGAATTAATAGGCTCATTAACTGCTTTTGGTACATTGTAAAATCCTGAAGCCATCGTATATATTTTTTAAGGTTTTTTAATATAAATTTGTTTTGCAAAGTTACAAAATTGAATTTACTTTAAATATTAAGGCCTAATACTCAATAATCAAATTTTAATACAATGTGTACTGTTACTTTTTTGCCTTTATCAAACACCGATTTCATCTTGACATCCAATCGTGATGAACAGCGGCAAAGAGAAACACTACCACCCAAAATATATGAAGAAAACGGCATTGAAATGCTTTTTCCGAAGGATAAAGTTGCCGGAGGAACATGGATTGGCGTAAGTTCAAAAAAAAGATTGGTTTGCGTATTGAACGGTGGTTTTATAAAACACAAAAGAAAGGATAATTACACCAAAAGCAGAGGCTTAATTGCCAAAGAATTGCTGAAAGAAAATGACTTTCTGCCTTACCTTGAAAATCTCAATTTGTTGGGCGTCGAACCTTTTACCATCATTATAGTTGACTGGAATAATAACGAGTTGAATTTGGTTGAATTGGTTTGGGATGAACAAGAAAAACACATCACAAAATACAAAAATAAACCTAAAATTTGGTCTTCTTCCTCTTTGTACTCAGATGAAATTAAGGAATTACGCAAAATCTGGTTTCAACAATGGCAAAGTGAAAATGAATTTACTTCC
>DPCK01000068.1:2710-15725 GCA_003516285.1 Lutibacter sp.
GTGGTTTTAAAATGACTTTGCCCGTAAAAATAGCGCAATGCTTTGTATAAATAAATAAGAAATAAGAGCACAAATATCCACGTTGTGTTTTCCATTTTAAAAACGAGGTTCAGCAAATAAAATATAATAAACAGCAGAAAAAAAACAGCTTGCGTATTAAAAACAAATACCAAATGTTCCATATAGGTGAATTTTCTTCTGAAATACAACAATTTTAAAAAAAGTGTAAAAACCGGCAAGAAAACAAACAAGGAAATGGAAATATAGGAAGTGAATTTTTTAATCAAATTTTTTACGCCTGTTTCGGTATTTAATTGGGCCCAATTTGCTTCCGCTTTTTTAACTTGCTGGTAATAAAAAGTGTTCCAAAATGTTTTTTGATAACCCAAACTGTCCAAGGCCTGCTCATTGGTATACGCAGGAAATTTTCTGCGGAAGTTTATAAAATCGCCTATTTTATCAAAAAAACCGATACTGGATTCTTGTTTTGTTTTTATGGCGTATTGGTGCGTAGTTTTTGTGGAATCCGTTTTCTTTTCATACAAACTAAATGCATTTTCCAACTCGGCAATCACTTTGGTGTTGGCAGAATCTTTTTGTTTGGCTTCCTCTAAATTGCTTTTTAAGCTTGTTTTTATGGAATCAAGTTTTTGCGGATCTAATTTAGATAGTGAATCTAATGTTTTGCTGGCTGTGGCAATGTCTTTTATCGGATTTTTGGCGCTGCTAAATTGGTTTGAAATCCCTAAAATCAGGAAGAAAATAATGGAAACCTGCAAGTATAGTTGAAACGGATTTACATATTTTACGCGTTTACCCAAAATATACTCTTTGGCAACTTTTCCCGGTTTAATGAGTAAAGGAATAAAAGTAGTCCAAAATTGGGAATCGTAAGAAAAAAATCCGGAAACCAATTTATTTACATAATTCCCGATACTTAGTTTGTTGACGGAGTTTTTTTGTCCGTAATACGAACAAAAATTTTCATTCTGCAACAATGGCATACCACAATTTAAACACTCCAAACCTTTGGCTTGCTTGAGTTGAAACCGTTGAAGCTTAAATTTCATCTTCTTAATTATGAATACTGGAAACCATCAACTGAAAAGTGGGAATATAAACTTTAAAAGCGCTAGAATTGGTGAAGTTTACCATACTGTAAAAGCCTTTCATTGCACCGATGGGTGATGTTAAAAAGCAATTGGATTTATACGTGTATTTATCTGCAGGTTTTAAGGTCGGTTTTTGGCCAACAACCCCAGATCCTTCCACATATTCCGTATTATTCAAAGAATCAAAAATTGTCCATTGGCGCTCTAAAAGCTGCACCGTGTCATTGCTTTGGTTTTCGATGGTAACTTCATAACTAAAAGCAAAATACAGCCTGAAATTTCGATAGCTTGTGCCTTCGAAATTAGAAGTGACTGAAATTTTAATGCCATTTGTTACTTGTTGTACCATAGCGATTTACTTGTTTTTTAATGTGTAAAGATACTAAAAATTTCAAACAAAAATATTAGTTGTTTATTTTTTCGGAGTTGCCATAACCAACGCCAATCACTTTTGTGTACCTGCTTCCAAACTTTTTATAGTACACCAAAACAGTGTAATCATTTTCTGTATTGTAAAACGACCCGTCAATATTATGAGTGCTAATAGTGCCGTCGGTTGCTTTGGTGACATATTGATAATTGTAAAATCCCTGTTTCAGCAACAATTTGGCTTCATACAAACCCAACGATTCATTATAATTTAATTTGTTTGTGTCATTTAATTGCCAATTGTTGAAATTGCCACTCACATAAATTTCCTTGCCTTCAAGGTCTTGAGAACTTTTTAATGAAAAGTATACCCAACTGTAATCGGCATCCGTATTGCTGTTTTCACCATTTAAAGTTCTGATCACAAAATTCCCGTTTACATCAGGATATAAAGTATAAGGCTGATTCCTTCTTTCTTCATCGGTAAATAAATAGGTATGATACAATTCTTCGCCTATTGCAACACTGGCAATGTTTAAGGAAGAATTTCTGATGGATTTGGAATCGAAATATAAAAATTCATTTCCGCCCCAAAAACTTGTTTCCTTATTGTATTTGTAAAGCAACTGGTCGCCTCTAAAAAATTGCGGTTTCAATCCGATTATGGCATTTTGCCAATTGTTATTTTGAAGAATTACGGGGAAAATTTCTTCGCTCGGATTGTTAATGAGCAAATTTGGCGTATTGATGGTAAACTCAACTGATTGTTTGGTGTTGATGTATGAAATATCCCTGCTTTTAAAAACAGCAACGCCAACGTTGACAGAAGGTTCATTAACCACAAATCGGCGTTTAAAAACCACTTCATCATCTTCATTTAAAACAGAAATTAAATAATTTCCCGAAATTTTAAGTTTTGTGGTTTCATTTGGAATGGTTACACTGTAATTTGTATAAGGTTGCAACGTATTGAATGAATTTTCATAAGCACGAATTCTGTCTTCGGCAAAACCGTCTACATATTCAGATTCAGACAAATTGGACTTGCGCCAATCCATCTCGCAATGCTCAATTTTATAGGAATAAGTATGTTCATCGGCATTTAAGTCATCAAATGTCAATAGTAATTTTTCTCCAAGCTGCACTATGGGCACATAGGAATTTATGACCATTGGTTTTAAGATAATGGTTTTAATATGTTTGGCATCTGTGCCGTCAGTCTGGGAAAACCCAAATTGAAAAGCGCATAAAAAACAAAAAAATATCAAGCCGTTTTTTATCATAATATATTATTTTAACACCAAGGGTTTAAATTAATTTCTCAAGTAAATATATGGCTAAAAGTACGAAAACTATACCACAGTAAACATCAACAAATATTTAAGTGAAAATATGATAAAAAACATAGAATACTAATGGATAAATTGTATTTTTGCTCCGTTTTTTATAGACTATTAAATAAACTTAAGATATATGTCAAAAGACATTCATATTAAAAAAGGTCTAGATATTAAGCTAAAAGGTGAAGCTGTCAAACTTACCGAAAATGCAATAACTAGTGATGTTTACACATTAATACCTGAAGATTTCCACAGTATAATTCCTAAATTATCCGTAAAAATTGGCACGCAGTTAAAAGCTGGGGAAGCCGTATTTTATAATAAAACCAAGGAGGAAATGAAATTTCCGTCTCCGGTTAGCGGTGAAGTTTGTGACATTGTGCGCGGTGAAAAAAGAAAAATACTGGCCATTAAAATTAAAGCCGATTTTCAACAGCAATTTATCGATTTTGGTGCGAAAGATCCAAAAGCAATGAATGCTGATGAGATTAAAAGTCATTTATTGGCATCGGGTTGTTGGCCGTTTATCAAACAAAGGCCTTATGATGTGATTGCAAATACGGCAAATACACCAAAAGCGATTTTTGTTTCTGCTTATGCCAGCGCGCCATTAGCCGCCGATTATGATTACGTTTTGGCAGGAAAAGAAAAAGAATTGCAGGCGGCAGTTACCGCTTTAAGCAAGTTAACCACCGGAGATGTTCACGTTTCCATTGGAAAAAATGCAAACTCACCATTTGCCGGCTTGAACAATATAAATTTGCATAAAGTTTCTGGCCCGCATCCTTCCGGAAATGTTGGCACACAAATTAATAAAATTAGCCCTGTAAATAAAGGTGAAACCGTTTGGACCATCAATCCGCAGGATTTGGTAATTATTGGCGAATTGCTGTTAACAGGGAAATTTAATGCCGAACGTATTGTTGCTTTGGCAGGTTCTTCAGTTGAAGCGCCTAAATATTACAAAACAAAAATTGGTTCTACCATCACTTCTTTGATTCACGGAAAATTAAAAGGAAACAACAACAGAATTATCAGCGGCAATGTTTTAACGGGCAAAGCCAAAAATATAAAAGAAAATTTAGGGTATTATGACAATATTATTACCGTAATCCCAGAAGGAAACGACTATGAATTGTTTGGCTGGAATTTGCCTGTATTCAATAAAATATCTACCTCAAGAGCCTTAACTTTTTCTTGGTTATTTCCAAATAAAAAGTATGACTTAAACACCAATACAAATGGTGAACACAGAGCATTCGTGGTTACCGGAGCTTATGAAGAAGTTTTTCCGTTAGATATTTATCCGATGCAAATTTTAAAATCTTGCATGTATAAAGATCTGGATGAAATGGAACAACTGGGTATGTATGAAGTAGCGCCGGAAGATTTTGCCTTAACAGAATTTATTTGTGTTTCTAAACAACCACATCAAGAAATTATTAGAAAAGGTTTAGACTTAATGTTAAAAGAAATAGGATAAGGTTATGGGATTAAAAGAAAAACTACATGCTATCAAAGAAAATGGAAAGGGGAAAAAGTGGTTGCCTGCTTTTGAAGCGCTGCATACTTTTTTATATACACCAAATGAGACAACACACTCAGGCGGACACATAAAAGGAGCCGATGATTTGAAAAGAACGATGACCATGGTGGTGTTGGCATTGATACCTTGTTTGATATTTGGAATGTTCAATACAGGTTATCAACACTTTAATGCTTTTGGTACACCGGTAGAATTTTTATCGATGGATGCGTTTTGGTATGGCTTCTTAAAAATACTGCCACTTGTGGTAGTTTCTTATGTTGTAGGACTTGGAATTGAAGTGCTGTTTGCAATCATCAAAGGACACGAAGTTGAAGAAGGCTATTTTGTAACGGGAATGTTGGTGCCATTAATTGTGCCGGTAGACATACCGCTTTGGATGCTTTCTGTAGCCGTTATTTTTGGTGTTGTGATAGGAAAAGAAATATTTGGAGGAACTGGAATGAATATTTTAAATCCGGCTTTAACCATACGCGCATTTTTGTTCTTCGCTTATCCAACTTGGATGAGCGGTGATAAAGTTTGGGTTGGCGGTGCTGTTGAAAGAGCAAATGAAATGGCTGCCGGCGCAGATGTTGCCGCCATATCTGGCGAAACCATTCTGGGCAGTTTGGCGCAGGGCAAAGAAGTTGCTTATTCCGTTTATGATATGTTTTTCGGGTTTATTCCCGGCTCGGTTGGAGAAACATCGACCTTCTTAATTTTATTGGCAGGAATATTCTTAATTTTTACAAAAATAGCAAGCTGGAGAATCATGCTATCATCAGTTATTGGTGCTTTGGTTATGGGACTTATATTTAACGGTGTTGTGAATGCCGGTTGGATTACAGAAGGAAGCAAATTTTATGCTTTAATGAGCACCGAATTTTGGCATCATTTAATAATTGGCGGCTTCGCATTTGGGGTGGTTTTTATGGCTACAGATCCGGTAACTGGCTCACAAACGAATAAAGGAAAATGGATTTACGGATTTTTAATCGGATTTATATCAATATTGATTAGGGTATTCAATCCTGCATATCCTGAAGGCGTAATGTTGGCAATTTTATTAATGAACGTATTCGCGCCAACCATTGACCATTATGTGGTGCAAGGCAATGTTAAAGGAAGATTAAAACGTTTAAAAGCAAAAACAGCATAACAATGGCAAAGAATCTTGAAAGTAACACATATACCGTGCTCTTTGCATCGGGAATGGTAATTATTGTTGGAGCATTATTGGCTTTTGTGGCTTCATCACTACAGGAAAAAATTACTGAAAATAAACGAATTGAAAAGCAGCAAAATATTTTATACGCTTTGGGCGTAAATGAAAATGATGAAACCAGTGTTGAATTTGTTTCAAAAGATATTGTGGGTGCTGAATTTTCAAAATATATCACCAAACAATTGGTCATTTCAGGTACTGAAGCAGTTGAAGATCCAAATGCTTACTTAATTGACATTAAAAAAGAAGCAACCGAAGCTAAAAACCCGAACTACAAAAGAAGATTACCATTGTTTGTTGGGGAAAAAGACGGCGTAACATTATACATCGTTCCGGTTAGAGGGAAAGGCTTGTGGGATGCCATTTGGGGATATATCGCATTGGATGACCAACTGGTTGTGCAAGGCGTATATTTTGACCATCAAGGAGAAACACCAGGATTGGGTTCAAATATTAAAGAACGGTTTTTTATGGATGATTTTAAAGGTGAACATATTTTAGACGGTGATACTTTTAAAGGAATTAATGCAGCAAAAGGAAATGCAGATCCTAAAAATTTAGATAAAATGGATTTTGAAGTAGATGCAATAGCTGGAGCAACGATTACAGGGACTGGTTTATCTGCAATGCTTAAGAAAGATTTGGCAATGTATATACCCTATTTAAAAACATTAAAGCAATAATTTATGGGACTTTTATCAAAAAAAGATGCAAAATTAATTACAGATCCTTTGGCGGATAACAATCCTATTACCATTCAGGTTTTGGGTATTTGTTCTGCATTGGCGGTTACTGCAGAGTTAAAACCCTCCATTGTAATGGCCATATCGGTAATGTTTGTATTGGCAATGGGAAGTACGGTAATTTCATTAATCAGAAATATTATTCCGTCAAAAATCAGAATTATTGTACAGTTGGTAATTGCAGCTGCATTGGTAATTATTGTAGATCAAATTTTAAAAGCTTTTGCTTATGAATTGTCTAAACAATTATCGGTTTTCGTAGGTTTGATCATTACAAACTGTATCATTATGGGCCGGTTTGAAGCTTTCGCTTTGGCAAATGGACCTTGGAAATCATTTTTAGACGGTATTGGAAACTCTGCTGGATACGGAATTATTTTAATAATTGTAGGTTTCTTTAGAGAATTATTAGGCTCAGGTTCATTATTAGGCTATAAAGTTTTAGGAGATGCTATTGAAAAAACCGGCGTGTATGCTTACGGATATGAAAACAATGGTTTTATGCTATTGGCACCAATGGCTTTAATTACCATAGGAATTATCATTTGGGTACAACGTTCAAGAAATACATCATTAATCGAACATAATTAAAATTAGTTGTCGGCAACCAATATCAGTAAGCAATACTTGCTGAAACTGAAAGCCGATCCCGATAGCTATCGGGACTAAAATCTGAAATATATGGAACACATAGAATTATTTTTTAAGTCAATATTTATAGATAATATGATATTTGCGACATTCTTAGGAATGTGCTCTTATCTGGCAGTGTCTAAAAAAGTGGCAACAGCAGTCGGACTTGGAGCTGCCGTTATATTTGTACTGGCAATTACAGTTCCTTTGAACTGGCTGTTGGATGTTTATTTGTTAAAGGATGGCGCTTTGACGTGGTTAGGTCCAGAATATGCACAATATGATTTAAGTTTCTTATCATTTATTATGTTTATTGCCACCATTGCAACGATGGTGCAATTGGTTGAAATAGTGGTTGAGAAATTTGCTCCGGCATTGTACAATTCCTTGGGTATATTTTTGCCTTTAATCGCAGTAAACTGTGCAATTTTAGGAGGCTCATTGTTTATGCAATCTCGTGAAATCCAAACATTGGGCTTGGCTTTTAACTATGGTGTAAGCTCAGGAATTGGTTGGTTTTTGGCCATTTTGGCTATCGCTGCAATTCGTGAAAAAATTAGATATTCAAATGTTCCGGGACCTTTAAGGGGATTGGGAATTACTTTTATCATTACAGGTTTAATGGCCATAGGTTTTATGAGCTTTGGGGGAATGCTAACAGGTGGCGATGAAGAAGAAGCAACAGAAAAAACAGCTGTTATTGAGCAAATTGAAATTAAAAATGACGCTATAGAAATAGCTAAGAACGAAACAGAAATCACAGAATAATGATCATATTAGCAACAAATACAGTCGGCACAATTTTAGCAACAGTAGTGGCTTTTTTAGTAATAACACTATTATTGGTTGCGGTATTATTGTTTGTAAAACAAAAATTATCACCTTCAGGTCCTGTAAAAATCAGAATCAACGGCGAAAAGGAAATTGAAGTTTCATCTGGAGCATCATTATTGACCACTTTGGGGAATGCAAAAATATTTTTGCCTTCAGCGTGTGGTGGAGGTGGAACTTGCCTTCAATGCGAATGTCACGTAAATTCGGGCGGCGGAGAAGCTTTACCAACAGAAACACCTCACTTTAGTCGTAAAGAATTAAAAGAAGGCGTTCGTTTGGCTTGTCAGGTGAAGGTTAAACAGAATATGGACATCAGCATTCCTGAAGAGGTATTCGGGATCAAAAAATTTAACGGGACCGTTGTTAGAAATTATAATGTGGCATCTTTCATCAAGGAATTTGTTGTAGAAATCCCAGAAGATATGGGTTACAAAGCAGGTGGTTATATTCAAATTGAAATTCCTCCTTGTGAAGTCAATTTTTCTGATATTGATATTACAGCGCATCCTGAAGAACACGAAACTCCTGATAAATTTAAGGAAGAATGGGATAAATTTGCTTTATGGCCTTTAAAAATGGTGAATAAAGAAACCGTTGAACGCGCTTACTCTATGGCTTCTTATCCTGCTGAAGGAAAAGAAATTATGCTGAATGTACGTATTGCCACACCGCCGTTCGACAGGGTAAAAAATGGATGGATGAATGTAAACCCAGGTATTGCCTCCTCTTATATTTTCTCTCGTAAAGCCGGCGACAAAGTAATCATTTCCGGACCTTATGGGGAGTTCTTTATCAATGAATCCGAAGCTGAAATGTTATATGTGGGTGGTGGAGCCGGAATGGCACCAATGCGTTCTCACTTGTACCACCTTTTCAAAACTCTTAAAACCGGAAGAAAAGTGACTTATTGGTATGGCGGAAGATCAAAACGCGAATTGTTTTATACAGATCATTTTCGTAAATTGGAACAGGAATTCCCTAACTTTAAGTTTTATTTGGTACTTTCTGAACCTTTACCAATTGACAATTGGGTAAACAAAAAAGACATAAATGACCCTGAAGGAGATGGATTTACTGGTTTTGTGCACAATGCAGTAATCAATGAATACTTATCAAAACACGAATCTCCTGAAGATCTTGAACTGTATTTTTGTGGACCACCGTTAATGAACCAGGCAGTTCAAAAAATGGGNNGATGAAAATATTAGATTTGACGACTTTGGCGGATAATCAATAGCATTAAAGACAATAAAACTAAATCCGATACCATTGTGTCGGATTTTTTTATTTAGCACTTATTAAAATGAGCAGACCACTTACAAAACAAGAATTGCATAATTTGGCGATGAACATCGTTGGCAAAGATTTAGAAGCAAAAGGCTATGAATTTATTGCCATTAACAGCCAATTAAAAAAGAACCCGCAATTTGTTTGTGTTGATAAAAACAACGTTCGATATTTTGTGGTGATAAAAGTGGTTGGCATTTCTGAATACCACATTCCTTATGATGTTATTTGGATGGAAACCATCAAACTTCACGCCCAAAAAAACAAAGGCAAGGTACTGTTTGCAAATGTGGGATTGGGCAATGCTTCCAATAAGGATTTGGTGCCTTATCTAAATGAAGAATATTTGCTGCAATATGAGGGTTTGCAACTTATGGATGTGGAACTAAACTAAATCACGCCCATCATATCCAAACAAAAAAAAACACGCCATAGGCGTGCTTTTTACAACAAATCATCATATTTTAATTATTCAACTTTACTTTCCAGTAATTTGAAAAACTGATCTAATTTAGGCATTAAAACAATGCGTGTTCTTCTGTTTCTTGCTCTTCCCTCAACTGTTTCGTTACTTTGCAATGGCATATATTCGCTTCTTCCGGCTGCAATTAAACGGCTTGGCTGTATATTAAAGTCGTTTTGTAAAACCCTGATCACAGAGGTTGAACGTTTCACACTTAAATCCCAGTTGTCTTTCATATCTGAAGTACTGATAGGTTTGTTATCAGTATAACCTTCCACCATAACTTCCAAATCAGGCTGTGCGGCAATAACATCGGCAACTTTTTTCAATACGCGTTTCGCATCGTTAGAAATTACGTGGCTTCCGCTTTTAAATAATAATTTATCGGCTATTGAAATGTAAACCACTGTTTTTTCAACGTCAATTTGAATATCTTCATCAGTAAAACCATCTTTTAGCACGCTTTTTAATTTAAAGCCTAATGCTAAATTCATAGAATCTCTTTTGGTGATTGCTTTCTGAATGTACTGAATATACTGGTCTTTTTTTCCCATTTGGGTTAAAGTTTCCTTAATATTGTCTGAAGCTGACTTAGATAAAACGGTAAGGTTTTCAACGTATTCCAATGTTTTTTCTTTGTCTTTTCTCAAATCAGCAACTTGTTGGTTCAATGCATTCAATCTGCTTTCACTTTCAATTCTGCATTTCATTAATTCGGCTTTTGTGTCAACCAGTTCCGAACTTGTTTTGTTGTAGTTTTTTTCCAGTTCCGTGTATTTCTTTTGCGAAACACAAGAGCTTAAAAAAAGAGATGCCATAAGCATCAAAATCCCAATTTTCTTCATAATTTATCCTGTTTTTAGTGAGTAACAAAAATAGCTAAAACAACGTTTATTTTCTTAAATTTTAACAATTTTATGATATTTTTAAGATAATATAAACTTTATATTTACCCTTTAATTCTATTACTAATTTAATAACAATTAAAACAATGAAAAATTGTCTGTTTGCAATACTATTAATGTTGTTTTTGTCTTGCGAAAACACTAAAAACAACTTAAACATCATTGAAGGGGACGCCATAGGCACCACATATACAGTTCGTTATATGGATTCTGGCAGTAATAATTACGAAGTTAAAATAGACAGTTTAATCGCGGCAATTAACAAATCTGCTTCCACTTATATTCCGACTTCTGATCTCTCAAAAATAAATAAAGGAGACACCACTGTTTTGGCCGATGCCAATTTACAGGAGGTTTTCATAAAATCTGAAATAATTTACAGAGAGACTGATGGCGCATTCGACCCAACAGTGGGTATTTTAGTGAATGCCTGGGGTTTTGGACCAGAAAAACCTATTGAAAATCTGGATTCCCTAAAAGTTCAAGAATTATTAAAATATGTGGGGTTTGATAAAGTACAACTCGAAAACGGAAAAATAAAAAAATTATATCCAGAAATTTATTTGGATTTTAATGCCATTGCAAAAGGCTATTTAGTTGATATGTTGAGCCGTATGTTTGAAATAAACGGCATTGCAAATTATATGGTTGAAATTGGCGGTGAAATTAGGGCAAGAGGTAAAAATGAAAAAGGAACGCCATGGAAAATCGCCATTGAAAATCCGAATACCGACGGAAGCCGCTCTTTTGCAACCATTATTGAACTTAAAGATGAATCCATCGCAACTTCCGGGAATTACAGAAAATTCAAGTTGAAGGAAGACGGAACAAAATATGTGCACACCATAAATCCGAAAACTGGATTTGCCAAAGAAAGCAATTTGTTGAGTGCCTCAGTGATATCAAAATCGGATTGTGCGGATGTTGATGCTTACGCAACGGCTTTTATGGAAATGGGATTTGAGAAATCAACTGCATTTTTAAAAAATCATCGCGAATTAAAGGCGTTTCTGATTTTTGTTGATGAAAAAGGAGAAATGCAAACTTATAAGTCTGACAATTTCGACAAGTAGTTTATTTTGTGCAAACAGGCAAAATTTCGCCTTTCGTCAAACAATATTTCTCAATAAGTTCCGAAGAAATTTTTTCTGAATAATTAACTTCTTCAACTTTAAAACCAACTGCCCGTAAACGATTAAAATAATCTTTGCCATATATACGAACGTGGTCGTATTGACCAAAATGTTTTGTGCGCTCTTCAGGATTGGTTATTGAAAAGTCCTCATAGGTTTTTTCTCTGCTTAAATCCTGCGGAATTTGAAAAATCCCCATTCCTCCAGGTTTTAATATCCGGTACAATTCATTCATCGCTTTTTTGTCATCTTCAATATGCTCCAAAACGTGATTGCAAAAAACAATGTCGAAAGTGTTTTCTTCAAAAGGCAAATTTGTGATATCTGCTTTTATGTCGGCAATTGGTGAATATAAATCGGCTGTTAAATAATCTAAGTTTTGCAGACTTTTAAAGCGTTTTAAAAAACATTGTTCAGGTGCAATGTGCAATACTTTTTTAGGAGCCGTAAAAAAATCAGTTTCATTTTTTAAATACAGCCACAGTAATCTGTGCCGTTCTAAAGAAAGTGTTCCCGGCGCCAAGGCGTTTTTACGTTGCTTTCCGTAGCCATAAGGCAAAAATTTGCTGAAACTTTTATTGTCGATTGGATCTGTAAATCTCGATCCTTTTAGGTAAATTGCCAAGAACGGACTCACCCAATAGCTCACTTTTATGAGTATGGGACGCGGTATTTTATTGAGTATGAATTTGAATAATTTTTCCACTTATTTATAGTCTTCCCTTGTTGGAGAAAACACGTCTGTTACTTTGCAAATTGTCAATGCCTTTCCGCTATGGATCACATTTGAAGGAATATTGGTAATCATTCCCGGCACCAAAACTGTTGAAACACCGTCAACAACCAATTCCAATTTGCCTTCAATCACTTGGGTAGACTGTTCGTGAATATGCGAATGTTCAGGTAAAATGGCGCCTTCTTCAATTTCCCAAAAAGCAATGGTGAAACTATTTGTGTTAAAAAAGCGGCCTTTAAATCCCTTTATGATTTCTTTCGGTTCAATATTAGCAATTTCCTGAATCATTTTTTTAAGTATTTATTGTCTGAACTCCTTTTCTTCGTCGCTTACAATTCCCAACGCCTCATAAATATAGCTAAATGTTGAAAGCAGTTCAGGTTTTCCGTTAATAATGGCAACATCGTGCTCAAAATGTGCACTAGGTTTTCCGTCTTTGGTTAAAATGGTCCAGCCATCTTTCAATTGGTTAATTTGATGCGTTCCCAAATTCACCATAGGCTCTATAGCAACCACCATTCCTTCCATAAATTTTTTCCCTTTTCCCCTGTGGCCATAATTTGGCATTTCAGGATCTTCGTGCATTGATCTCCCCAATCCGTGGCCTACCAATTCACGAACAATTCCATATCCGTGTTTTTCACAATAAGATTGAATTGCATAACCCACATCACCAACCCTGTTTCCTGCCTTAAACTCCCGAATTC
>DPCK01000052.1 GCA_003516285.1 Lutibacter sp.
TTGCCAGCACAATCGCAAGCAGCGTAAGCACATTGATGGAGAAACCGAACAGCCACATAATAAAAAAGGTGGCAATCAGGGAAACCGGAATATCAATCAGCGGACGCAAGGCAATGGACCAGTTTCTGAAAAACAGGTAAATCACCAAAATCACCAAAATAATGGATATGGCCAGTGTCTCCACAACTTCTGTGATGGCTTTTTTTACAAAAACAGTATTGTCAATGGCAATGTTCAGTTTAAAATCTTTGGGCAAATCTTTTTGCAGTTGATCATACTGCTTGTAAAATGCATCGGCAATATCTATATAATTGCTTCCCGGCTGCGGAATAATGGCCATAGCGACCATAGGCTGGCCCGAATCGCTTAATTTGGTTTCCAGGTTTTCGGCTTCCAAAGAGGCTTTTCCGATATCACTGAGACGAACAACCTTCTCCCCGTCGGCCCTGATGATGATATTGTTGAATTCTTCCTCGGTGGAAAGATTTCCGATGGTTTTTACGGCCAATTCTGTATTTGCACCGGTTAATTTACCTGATGGAAGTTCCACATTCTGGGAAGCCAAAGCTGCCCTAACATCACTTACCGTAGCTCCGTAGGAAGCCAGTTTTAAAGGATCTATCCACAAACGCATCGCATATTTTCGTTGTCCCCAAATACGAACACTGCTCACGCCCGGAATTGTTTGTAAACGCGGTGCAATCACATTATCCGCATAATCTGAAAGTTCCAAAACATTCTTCACATCACTTTGCACGGTCATTGAGATGATGGGCTCAGAATCGGCATCGGCCTTTGAAACTACCGGCGGTGCATCAATATCCTGCGGAAGGCTGCGCACTGCCTGCGACACTTTATCGCGTACATCATTGGCGGCTTCTTCAAGGTTTTTGCCCAGATTAAATTCTATGTTGATATTGCTGGAACCCTGGTTGCTGGAAGAAGTGATATTCCGTATTCCATCGATGGAATTGATCGCTTTTTCNNGAAGGAAATTCCCGCACGCCAAGATAGGTGAAACCAATAATCCCAAAAAGTACGATGGCAAGATTCATTACAATGGTAAGTACCGGGCGTTTGATGCTTAAGGTTGATAAACTCATTATGATTTTGAATTTGATGCCGGTTTACTTAGATTCACTTTAACAGGAGAGCCATTTTTTAGCATCATCACCCCTGATGTCAAGATGGTGTCGCCAGATTTTAATCCAGACAATACAATGACTGAATTTTCTGTACGGGCACCGGTTTCTACAATAATTTCTTTTGCAAGTCCGCCTTCAGAAACAAAAATCTTTTTGCCATTTTGGATGGGAATCAGGGATTCGGTCGGAACCAATAGCGCATCATTTACAATTTCAAGCGGCAACAGCACATTGGCAAAAGTTCCGGGAATTAATTTCCCTTCACGATTATTGGCAATGGCACGCATTTTTAAGGTTCGGGTGGCAATATCCACTTCAGGCTCTACGGCATAAATAGTTGCTGTTTGTGTTTCTTTAGAATTTGAGGTTGTGAAAGTGATTTTGTCATCAAGCTTTATCTGGGATGAATATTTTTCGGGAATGGAGAATGTGATCTTTAATTGATCGGTATTCACCAAACTCGCAATGGGCGTGGATGGCGTTACATAACTTCCCTGCGAAATATAGCGCAAGCCAATTTTTCCTGAAAAAGGCGCCCGTACGGTGGCTTTTGCCAGTTGTGCGGCAACCAATTGCGATTCTGCACGCGCAAATTGAAAATCGGCTTCAGCAATGTCATATTCTTCCTGACTGATTGCTTCTTTTTCCAACAGCAGTTTTGCCCTGCGCACATTTTCAGAAGCCAGTTTTTGGGCCGTCTGCACTTTGGCCAGCTGCGCCCTTAATTCCAGATCGTTGACCTGAAAAAGCACCTGTCCTTTTGAAACCTTGCTGCCTTCCTTAAAATTTATTTTTTCAACAATTCCCGAGATCTCGCTTCTCAGTTCCAATTGTTCATTGGCTTCCAGCGAGCCGGAAAGGGAAAGGTTTTCGGAAAATTCCTGAGGTCTCAATACCAACCCATCAACTGTGATGGCCGACTGGCTTCCGCCTTTTCGGTTTCCCTGGCTGTTTTCTTTTTTATTGTCGATAATCCGGTAAGTGACCAATGCCACCAGGCCTGCGGCTAGGAGGATATAAATTAGCAGTTTAAATTTCATAAATAATGGAGGTAATCAGACAATATTTTGCCTTTAATTTCAAACAAATATAAGACTATTGGTGATAATCCTAAAATTTTAACTCAAATATAACATAACAATTGTTACCGATAAATAGCCCTATACAATTATCCTTTTTTTTCCATTTCAAGTCAGAACCAAATGTATTCAAAATTTGCACAATCAAGATTTATCAAGGTTTTTTTATGGATAAACATTTATATTTGTTTTCATCTGTTTATATTTTATTTTTTATTGGTACAGATGCAGCTTGCCCGCCTGCCGGCTGATCGCCATTAAACATTCTACTGTGTATCAAAATTTGTTATGGCTCGTTTCATATAACAATTTATTTTTTTAGGATGAATACAATATTAAAAGCATTCATAAATATCTTGGAAATTGAATTAGTTCAACATTCAAATCCCAAAATTGCTTTGGAACAAAAAGCCTATATGCGAAATCAATTTGAGTATTATGGCATTAAATCAGCAGAAAGGCGTGAAATTCAAAAACCGTTTTTGATAAAACAATTTCTGCCTAAAAAAGATGAATTGGGTGAAATTGTCATATTTCTTTGGGAAAAACCTCAGCGGGATTATCAATATTTTTCACAGGAACTTGCTTTTAAATATGTAAAACATTTAGAGAAAAAAGACATTAAACTTTATGAATATATGGTTACTCATAAATCCTGGTGGGACACGGTTGATTTTATTGCTGCCAAGTTGATGGGTGAATACTTTATAAAATTTCCAGAGCAAAGAACTATATACGTCAAAAAATGGATCGACTCAAACAATATTTGGCTTCAAAGATGTGCTTTGCTGTTTCAACTGAAATACAAAGAAAATTTAGATACCGATATACTGGGTTCCGTCATCAATTCACTTTTGGGATCAAAAGAATTTTTCATCAACAAAGCCATTGGGTGGATTTTAAGGGAATACAGTAAAACAAATCCAATTTGGGTTATAGAATTCGCCGACAAAACAGCATTGAGCAATTTGAGTAAAAAAGAAGCGCTTAAATTAATAGGATAAAAATATTGTCAATGCTGGCTCATAAAACTTTGGGCAAGAAACCGACAATGTCAATTAAATTTTCGTTCCAGTTTTTTATCATTCTGAAAATCAAAGGAATTCATAAATATTCCACTAATTTTAATTATATTTGATATACCTTGATTAAATAAAATTAAATCATGAAAGATAAATCTTCCATTGATGCAGCATTTACCAGGGAATTGAATGTAATTATTTTTGCAAACCTGGAAAATGAAAATTTCGGGGTCAAAGAATTGGCTCGGGAGATTGGATTGAGCAGGTTCAACTTAAATCGGAAGTTACATTTTATTTATCAAAAAACTACCAACCAATATATTCGTGAATTAAGGCTGAAACGCGCAAGGGAACTGTTGCAAAATGATTCATTAACCGCTTCTGAAGTGGCCTTTAAGGTTGGTTTTAGCAGTCCGGCTTATTTCAGTACTTGTTTTTCAGAATATTATGGCTTTCCGCCGGGAGAAGCTAAAAAAAGAGATACCATAAATTCTGGAAAAAAACAGGTTGAATTGGATTCTTTGCCTATAATTGTCACAAAGCAAAGTTTACGAAAAAAGCTAAAAAAACTGTTTAAACGGAGTAAGCGAAAAAGATGGGCAATTTTTGTTGTTGCTATACTCATTTGGTCAATAGTGGGATTGGTTTATTTCATCAATGCCTTAAAACTCAATCCTTTTGAGTACCAAAAGAAATCAATTGCTGTTTTACCATTTATAAACGACAGCCCGGATCCGAAGAACGAATATTTTATAAATGGCGTTATGGAAGCCATTTTGGACAACCTATCTAAAATTAAGGATTTGGAAGTTCGTCCAAGAACCTCGGTTGAACAGTACAGAAACAATAAGTTTAAAACCGTTCGCCAAATTGGTCGGGAGCTTAATGCCAATTATATTATTGAAGGAAGCGGCCAAAAAATTGGTGATCAGGTAAGTCTCTCCATTCAGTTAATTGATGCAAGTTCCGACAAACATCTTTTCTCCCAACGTTACAATATGAAGCTTGAAGATATTTTTAATCTTCAGAGCGAGGTGGCGCTGAAAGTAGCTTCAGAAATAAAAGCGGCCATCACCACTGAAGAAAAGAAATTAATAGAAAAAGCACCAACTGCCAATATTGCCGCCATGAATTTGTTTTTGCAGGCAAACGATCTTCATAATGTTGCTGACTCACAGAAGAAATGGGAATTGGATATTGAGGCCGAACGTTTATACAAAAAAGCCATCCAACTGGATTCCACTTATGCTGATCCTTATGCGGCACTTGGATGGATTATTCTCAACAAAAATATTGATTCCGCATTATATATGGCCGATAAGGCTTTGCATTTTGATGCTAAAAATTCGGAAGCTTTTACGCTAAAAGGTTACGTACTCAGCAATAAAGGGATGGAACGGGAAGCTGAAGAAGCGTATAAAAAATCCATAAAATATAAGCCCAATAACGCCACGGCAATTCGTTTTTTGGGAGAATTATATTTTTTACAAGGCAAATGTTACAATGCCATTAAGTCACAATTACAGGCATTTCATCATCATAACAATTCGATGCAGGAACGTGATAATCTTAAAACTTTTAGTTCAAGTCTGTATAGTTTAGGATTTTATGAAGAAGGCGAAAAATACGCTAAAAAACTGCTGGAAATAAACAATGATTCAACCAATTATTATTGGGGTTTGGCAACAATTGACCTCGATCTGGGAAACTATAAATCAGCACTTAAAACTGCACATAAAATGTATGCATTCAATCCGAAAAATCCAGACAATATCTATTTGCTTTTTTATACCTATTTGTATTTAAGAGATTTCAAAAACGCTTCCCTGTTGATGCAAAAATATATGAAAATTATGAAGCAACAAGGGCGAAAAATTGAACCGGATTGCCTTTTCGGCTTTGTTTACTTGGAAAATGGTCAAAAAAAGGAAGCCAATTTTCATTTTGATGGTGTTATTAAAGAGATGCAAAAACAAATAGCGCAGAATCAACCATCCGTTACTTGTTATGCCTATTTAACTTTGGCGAAAATTTATTCAGTCCGCAATGAAAAAGAGAAAGCCCTCAAAAACCTTCAAAAGACTAAAGATTGTATGGGCTCCATAATTATAAGGCTTAAGGACTATAAAAATTGCACGATGTTTGACAATATCCGTCAAGAACCCGAATTTGCACAATATTTAAAGGAAGCAGAAGCAAAATTCCACAAAGAACATAATAAAGTCGAAAAATTATTGCTTGCTGAAGGTGTCATAGATTTCCCAAAAGATTAAAAACCACCTTTAAAATTTTCCCATTCTTAATCTCATCATTCCCGAGAACTATTCCCTCCATTTTAAAAATTCAAAACAAAATTGAAAACTTTTGATAAAAATCAAAACAAATCAGCAGAAATTGAAATGTTTTGATTGAAAATTGAAAGACCTAATTTGTTATTTTATGAGAACTTTAATTAAAATAAAGTGTCAGAATTATTAGATGCATGGAGGAATCCGAAAATCCTTAACAGAGTAGGAAATTATTAAATATTATACGTTATGAAAACATTATTAATCACTTTAAAAATGCTATTAAGCTCACTTTGGATAGTGATGGTTTTTAGTGCGGTTTCTTGTAGCAAAGATTCAGAATTTATTGATGCCAATAACCAGCTGCAAGAAAAAAATGCAACGATTCAGTATGCTTCCAGAACCGCAACACAATTTGGCGTTCCTGATAATACTGATGTGTTGAAAACGAGTATCTGGCCTAAACTGGCCACATTTGATCATACCGCCTTCCCAACATATGATTTCTCACCCTATTTTGTTAATGGAGAAACTGCATATAATGCAGACAATTACGATTTAATGGTTCATTTTGTGTATATAAGCCCAGCTGCTTTAACCGATGCCGTTGTTGAATTTACATTCCCTCAAATAATACGTTTCTTTCCTCATGTTATCGATGGAAATGAACACAGAACATTTATAGTTAATAATCAAAACAACCAAACAGTCATAACTACTGTCACAAATTTGGATGAAGGATGGAATCCCATGTTTTGTTTTATGGTTAAGGCAGATTGCAGTAAAGGAAAAAGCGGTTTTTGCACTATTTGGTCAGATATTAAAGTGAATGGCGTTTCCGTAAAAGGAACTGTTAAAAACAAGGTATTTGAGTGTAATTAGTATAATTATAGACTATACTTAAAATTCAAAGAATGACAATTTAATGGAGGAATCCGAAAATCCTTAACAGAGAAGGAAAATTATTCATTAATATCGTAAATTATAAAAACATCAGCCTGTGGTTTAGATGAATAATTAATAAAATGCCTTCTATTCTATCTATCACTTCCTAATAGCACCCTTTAAATTCACTTTATCGGGTGCTTTTTGATACAGGTCATAAATTTCAAATGCTTGATTAATTTTGATTAATTTTTCCGCTTTTATTACCTTATAAAATAAAATTTTCTTTTTAAATTCTTTTTTTTATCAACAAAGCCATTGGGTGGATTTTACGAGAATACAGTAAAACAAATCCAATTTGGGTTATGGAATTTACCAGTAAAACCACATTGAGCAATTTGAGCAAAAAAGAAGCCTTGAGATTGATTGTTTAAATCTTCCAGCTTTTTAATTTATGTCCCCAAAGTGCAAAAAAAAGGATTATGACATAACACGGCAACAATATCCAATAGCTGCTTGTGGAAGCATTTGCAATGGCATCCGTTTCATTAATTCCGCTTGCAATTAATTCGTGTTTATTTAAATCTACCAACCTTCCGTATAATGGCGGTATAATGGCACCACCGGAAATTGCCATAATCAACAAGGCGGATGCTGTTTTGGTAAATTTACCCAAACCTTCAAGCGTTAAAGGCCAAACTGCCGGCCAAACCAAAGCGTTTGCAATTCCCAAAGCCGCCACAAATAAAATGGAGATATATCCTGTTGTCATTAAAATGCAAACACTGAATACAATCCCCAGAAAAGCACTGATTTTTAGTGCAGTTCCCTGTTTGATGTACTTCGGAATTAAAACAACGCCCAAAGCGTAAGTTGCCACCATCGCCATTAAGGTAAATGTGGTAAAAAATTTGGCTTCATCGGCCGAAAAACCAAGTGAGATGCCATATGCGATAATGGTATCGCCCGCAATTACTTCTGCGCCAACATACACAAACAAAGTTAATACCCCCAGCCATAAATGCGGAAATTGAAATATGCTTGTTTTTGCGGTTTCACCAATGTCGGTTTCTTCAATCGGGGCAGGTTCTACGTGCGGAAGCGGCGCTTTTCTGATAAGCAACCCAAGCACAAATAGCACGGCTGCCATAATCACATAAGGCATAAATACACTGTCGGCCATAGTATCCAGCAAAACGCCTTTTTCTGATTCGGAAACTGAGCCAATTTTTTCTTTTACTTCATCAATGCCTGATAATAAAATGGCACCAAAAATTAAGGAACCTAAAGCTCCGGCTACCTTGTTCGCTATTCCCATAATGGCGATGCGTTTTGCACCACTTTCTATTGGACCTAAAATGGTGATATACGGATTGGCGGCTGTTTGCAATAAGGTCATTCCAATGCCTTGTATAAATATTCCGGTTAAAAACACCCAATAAGTTCTGGCTTCAGCTGCGGGAATAAAGACCAATGCGCCAATGGCCATAATAATCAATCCCAACGACATTCCTTTTCTGTACCCAATTTTAGTCAGAATATAAGAAGCGGGCAATGCCATCACCACAAAAGAAATATAGGAAGCTGATGCCACAAAATACGATTGCGTTTCGGTTAATTCGTTGATGGTTTTCATAAACGGAATTAAAGCACCGTTAATCCAGGTTACAAAACCGAAAATAAAAAACAATCCGGCAATAATAAGCGTTGGGATGAACGTGTTATTCTGATTTTTTTGAGTGCTGTTTGCTTGTAACATCATTTTTTTGGTTGCTTGGTTAATTTGAATTGTTTGTCTGCTGAAAAGTAGGTTTTTCAAAATTAATAGCCGTAAAAATAATGTTTTTATTTTTTATTAAATGGGTTGATTTACGACTTATTTTTCTCGTTTTGCTTAATGGGAAAATTTATTCTGATGGATTGGATTAAAGTAATTCTTATCAATTGGATATAAAAAAAGCCAGAATAAAATTAAAATTGCTTTTGAATAATGGAATAACAATATGAATGTAAAAATGAGTAAGATGATACTTGATAATTTACGAATAATCTTTATTAAATAATTCGCCAAGTATTTCGATAAAAAAAAATACAAAAATCCCGTTTTCAATGAGCTTTTTGCATTAATTCAATATAAGTTTTGTTATGTAATTCTAAGCTTTTGCCGCCCTGTTTTCCTGTTCGGCCAATATTTCTTTTAAAAATCTTTCGGTTTGATTTTTCATTTCATCTTCCGTAATATCCAATGCTTTCGGATTTTCAATTAACTGCAGCCAAGGTTTTGGCGCATCAAAATTGTAACTGCCAAAAACAATTACCGGAGTACCTTTTACCAATACCTTGTCTTTATCTGTCAAAACCCATTGATCAGCCCAGTCATAAAGGTAACGGGCATCTTTTTCCTGAAGTCGCATACAAGAATGCGACGCTGGATAACCAGGCAAACTATATTGATGCCAGGCAACACCCAACAAATTTTCTACATTAAAATTCCATCTTAACTCCCATTCATCATTAAAAGTGCTGATAGATTCTTCAGCCTTCCAGTTGGCATAAAAAAGTCCGGTTGGCGTTGGATCTTGCTTTCTGCCCATATTTGTTGGACCGGAGTAAATCAATTCCCCATTTTCATAAGTGGCAAATGTTTGNNGGAAACGGAAGGTAATATTCCAAATCACCTGTCATATCAACAGGTACAATTACCGAATCCATTTGTGCAAAATTTTCCTTGTCGGTTCTGTTGACCGCAATGGCAATCCGCAGTTTTTTAGAATCCTTAATATTTACAGACAGCCATTCCTTGGCATTTTCCGTTTGATAAGAAACGGATATTGGCTGATGTCTTGCAATTGGAACTCTTTTAACTTTAGTTTTAGCTTTATCATTTCCATCGCAAGAAAAAAATAAGGCAATAACAATAATATTTAATAAAATAAGTGATTTTTTCATATCTGAAATTTAATCAGCAAATATGATCTTTGCAATTGGGTGAAGTGTTACACAATTATATGAAAAAGTTACTTTATTCACACATTGACAAAAACTTCGAATCTTATTCATTGGTAAAAATTTACAACATAAACCATTGATAAAAAATAAATTAGCATAATTTATTTTAATATCATTGTAACTTTCAAAAAAAATATTTAAATTTCTATAGTGTGCAGATAAAAAAAATAGAATTTCTCTTTTTGGTCTATATTCATATTTAATTCAATTTTGACCAAGAATTATGACTAAGAAAACCAACAAACTTAAATGGGTTGCAGTCGGACTGGCAATCATTCAGGGTTTTAACGGATTAAGTGCTTTGGTTGGCGGATTTAAATTAATGAATGATCCGTCCGGAATGGATATTGGTATGGAATTGGAATGGCTTCAAACAACGCCTTTCATCAACTATTTAATTCCCGGTATTGTGCTGTTTTTCTTAAATGGCCTTGGAAATTTTACAGGGTTTTGGTTTACTGTTAAAAAGAAAGCCCTTGCAGGCAAAATTGGGGCAGTTTTTGGCGCTGTTATGGTAGTTTGGATTTTATTTCAAGTTTTTTGGATTGGCTATAAGAGTTTCTTGCAGCCGTTATATTTTGGCACTGGTTTAATTCAGCTATTATTTGGCCTTTATTTAATGAGAATTACAGAAAAATTAAACTTATAGCCAGTATCTGATAGTTGAAATTGTTAATTATCAATAAAAAAATTCGTCCAGCCAAACATTTGCGAAAAACCTAAATGTTGGATAAAGAAAAATTTGTATTTTTCATATATGAAAAAGCACTTTAACATTGTTATTGCCGGAGCTGGCGGAATTGCTGAAGCTGCCGGTTTGATATTGATGGAATGGAGTGAGGTTGCTCCAACCCTTTATATTGGAAACAGAACACTTTCAAAAGCGCAAAAAGTAGCAAAATGGATTGATGAAGGAACAACAAAACCTTGCACCGTCAAAAGCTTTCATCTACCTGAAAATGGTATTACTGATGAAATGAAAGAAATTTTTAAGCAATGTGATCTTCTTTTAGATTGTTTGCCCGGAAGCCAAGCACCAAAAATGGCCCGGTTTGCAAAAGATTTTCAAATGCATTACGCCAACCTTACCGAATATGTTGAGGAAACCAACGAAATAATGTCCTTGGCAAAAAATGCCAAAACCGGTTTTGTGCTTCAATCTGGTTTGGCTCCCGGTTATATAGATTTGCTCGCAAACAAACTTTTTCAGCAGTTTTGCAAAGATTTTGAAGTTGACAAAGTTGACAAGCTTGAATTTAAAGTCGGCGCGCTTACCAATCACGCTGTTGCACCGCATTACTACGGATTTACTTGGAGTCCGGTTGGCGTGGCCACAGAATATATAAAAGATGCTATTGCGCTTAGGGATTTTAAAAAAACCATCCTTCCTTCATTGTCTGAAAGAGCCACCATTATTATTGACGGCATTGCTTATGAAGAAGATTTAACGTCGGGCGGTGCCGCCGATTTACCCGATGCTTTGGCAGGAAAAGCTGGTGCTCTCGACTATAAAACATTGAGGCATCCAGGACATTATGCTTGGGTTCAGAAACAGTTAGATAATGCAGAAAACACTATTGAAACGATTAAAAACTTACAGCAAAAAATGGAGGCCATCATTCCTCATATTGAAGATGACCAAATTGTTTTGTATGCTTCTGTTGAAGGAAAAGATGCACAAGGAATTTTGCGAAGAAAAGAAATTGCCAAACGCATACTTCCGCAAAAAGTAGGAAAATACCAATTAAAAGCTATACAAACTACCACTGCCGCGCCTTTGGTGCAAGCTGCGCAATTGTTGCTTGAAAATAAACTCAGTGGCGTAATTCTACAAAGCCAAATAGATCCTGTAAAATTTTTAAACGGAAATTATATTTTGCCTGTTTTTGGCAAAGTTTAAATATTAATTCACTGTTGTCGGATTAAATTTTTCAAAACATACAGGTCACCCGATGTGACTTTATTCCTTATTAATCAAAATATTATACAAACATTTCGCTCCTAAGGAGCTGTTTTAGTTTCATTAATTCTGTGATTCATTATTTTTTATGAAATTTTAGCAGACAATAATGATTAGGATATTTTTTATTGCTTGAATCCTTGCTTTTTGTTTGTTTCATATTTCTTTGAATTCTTTAAAGCGTTTTCTTGTATTATGCTCTTTTTAATGCTTTTACGAATTTCCGGAGTCATTATTATTGGATCAACTTTTAAGATTTTATTATTGATATACTCCGTTTTATTTATGGTAAATGAAGTTGAATCAGTCTTGGAAAAAGATGAATGGTCCTTATTCATCCTTTCAATATTTTCCCTTTGCATTGAAATATAATCATTCCCAATTTCTTTAGTGAAAATAATTTGTTGTCCCTTCACACCAATTAAATACGTTATTTCTTTATGGGTGCTTAAAATGAAATATTCGATGCTGTCATTTCTGTATTCACTAAATAGCTTATAGGTATCCATTTCAGTTTTATCAATGGTCGCACCAGCCAAGGTGTGTAAAACAACTATTTTTTCTTGCGCTTTTAACTGAATTTGGAAGGCAAAGAATATTGAAATTGCAATTAATGAACCTTTTTTCATAATTAAATATTTTTTTCGGTAAGTATTAACTGTTTGTATGATAATTGTCATTCACAATAATTCAAATGTAACACTTTAATTTAAAGTAGCTTACAAAAATTCAATAAGTATTACATAATGATACACTCCCATTTAAATAAACATAAAATCCATTCATTTACTTATTATTCTTTTCTTTTATTTATGAAAGCGTCAGAATAAAATGATACTTTTGAAATAGCACAATCATTGCACCAAATCACAAAAAACGGAAATTTTGAAATACATCACAAAAACTGTCTGGATTTTATCAGTAGTGAGTTTGTTGACCGACACGGCCAGCGAAATGCTGTATCCGATTATGCCTATTTACCTAAAAACCATCGGATTTTCAATTGTTCTTATTGGTGTACTTGAAGGTTTTGCGGAAGCCACGGCTGGATTGAGCAAAGGTTATTTTGGCAAACTTTCCGACAATTCAAGAAAACGTGTACCTTTTGTGCAAATTGGTTATGCATTTAGTGCCATTTCCAAACCGATGATGGCCATTTTTATATTTCCGCTGTGGATATTTTTTGCACGAACCATTGACCGTTTCGGAAAAGGAATTAGAACAGGTGCCAGAGACGCCATACTTTCTGATGAAGCCACACCGGAAACAAAAGGAAAAGTATTCGGATTTCACCGTTCTATGGATACTTTTGGCGCTGTTTTAGGTCCGGCCTTGGCTTTGACTTATCTATATTTCTATCCGGAAGACTACAAAACCTTATTTTTTATCGCCTTTATTCCTGGACTTTTGGCAGTTTTGGCCTCTTTCTATTTAAAAGACAAGCAAGTAATCAAAGAAAAAATAAAAGTTTCAACGCCTTTTTTTTCCTTTTTGAAATATTGGAAAGTGAGTCCGGCTTCCTACCGAAAATTAGTTGTTGGTTTGCTGGTTTTTACGCTTTTTAACAGTTCCGACGTTTTTCTGATTTTGAAAGCAAAAGAATCCGGACTTGATGACACCGTGGTGATTGGCATCTATATTTTTTACAATCTTGTTTATGCCCTATTTGCTTTTCCTGTTGGTATTCTTGCTGATAAAATAGGATTGAAAACAATTTTTATCATTGGACTTGCGGTATTTTCGGGAGTCTATTTTGGGATGGCATTAAACACAAATCTTTATTACTTTTTCGGATTGTTTTTTCTTTACGGGATTTATGCTTCCGCTACGGAAGGTATTTCAAAAGCGTGGATTTCAAACATCACCGACAAGAAAGATACTGCAACAGCTATTGGAACATTTTCTGGTTTGCAAAGCATTTGTACGATGTTGGCAAGTTCGCTAACCGGACTTATTTGGTTTAATTTTGGGGCAACAGCGGCTTTTTTAACTACAGCGATTGTCACTTTATTTGTGATTGTTTATTTTTTTACCATTCCAAAACCAGGTTAATTCAAATTGAAAAAATACAACAGGTTATACTGCAACAAAAAAGAAATTTAAAATGAAAATCGTATTAAAATCAACCATCACTTGTCCGATTTGCAAACACAAAAAAGAAGAAACAATGCCAACAGACGCTTGTCAATATTTTTACGAGTGTGAAAATTGTAAAAATATCTTAAAACCGTTAGAAGGAGACTGTTGTGTGTTTTGCAGTTATGGCACGGTTTCTTGTCCCCCAATTCAGCAAAACAAAAAATGTTGCTGACCAAAAAGACAGGAAATATACCGCTATTTAAAATCTGTAATCCATAAGCGTTGTTTCACTCAATTGGCTTTTTTGGGCAATATTCAAAGTTTGTTTAGTATCTTTGGGATTGGCAATTAAACGAAACAAAATACATAATTTTCCCCAGCTTACATAATGTTTTAAAACATTGTAAGAAAGTCTAAAAAAAACAATGCAAAAATTATCCAATTAAACAACCTTCGAAAAAAATCAATAAAGATGGACCCAAAGCCTAAATCAGATAAAAAAAAGGTTGTTTCTAAAAAAGAAACTTCAGCTAAAATTAAGGAGGCAAAACCAAACAAAGAACCTAAAAGTACCCCTGTTCTTGTTTCAGAAAAAAATGCAAATTCCTTTACTGTGGTTGCTATTGGAGCATCGGCCGGCGGATTGGAAGCCGTGTCGCTGCTTTTACAAAATCTTTCTCCAGAAACCGGAATGGCATATATTTATGTGCAACATTTAAGTCCAGACCACAAAAGTCTTCTTGTTCCGCTGTTATCGAAGAAAACTGTTATGAAAGTGCAGGATATAGATGATATGGAGAAAATTTTACCCAACAATGTTTATATAATTCCTTACAATAAAGAAATTGAGGTAATTGACGGCCATATACAATTATTGCCGCGTCCTCAAAATAAATCCTCAAATTTATCCGTTGATGTGCTGTTTTCTTCTTTGGCTGAAACGCATAAGGAAAATGTTATTGGCATTATATTGTCGGGAAGTGCCAGTGATGGAACGCGTGGATTGAGTGAAATAAAAGAAGCTGGAGGCATTACTTTTGCCCAAGATGATTCTGCAAAATTTACGAGCATGCCGCATTCGGCCATAGCCAGCGGCTATGTAGATTTTGTGCTATCTCCCAAAGAAATTGCTGCCGAATTAAACTGGATGGGCAAACACGATTTGATAAGAAGAAATCCGGCAAAAGCATCACCCAAAGGTAAAATAGACAACAAGAACACTGATTTAAAACAGATTTTTCAGATTTTGCTGAAAAAAAAGAACGTTGATTTTAGTTTCTATAAATTAAATACCATTAAGCGGCGAATGCTCCGCAGAATGCTGATCCATAAAATAGAAACCATCAAGCAATATGTCGCGTTGTTGGCGAAAAATGATAATGAGCTCGACTTACTTTTTCAGGATTTACTCATCAATGTTACCGAATTTTTTAGAGACACCGAAGCTTTTGAGCTTTTAAAAAAATCAGTTTTTCCTCAATTGCTGAAAAGCAAATCGCCAAATGAACCCCTTCGTATTTGGGTAGCTGCCTGCGCAACAGGCGAAGAAGTTTATTCAATAGCAATGCTATTGCGCGAACTGCAAGGCAATAAAACCAAGCACATTCCTTTTCAAATTTTTGCTTCCGATCTAAGTGCACCAGCAATAGAAGTTGCCCGAAATGGAGAATATTCCATAAACCAGTTAAAAAATGTTTCACCCAAAAGACTTCAGCAATTTTTTATAAAATCGGGCAACAAATACCGCATTTCTAAAACGGTGAGAGATGTTTGTGTTTTTGCCCAACACAATATTTTGCGCGATCCGCCTTTTTCACGAATGGATTTTATCAGTTGCCGTAACCTGCTCATTTATCTCGACACTACCGCACAAAAAAAAGCCATTTCAACTTTTCATTATGCATTAAACGATGGCGGCTTTTTGATGCTGGGCAAATCGGAAACCATTGGAACGGCCGAAGAACTTTTTACCATCGGCGATAAAAAATTTAAAATTTATTCCCGCAAAAAAAACTCGGGCGTTTATAAACTGCCTATTATCACCTCTCGCGCCGCACAAACAAGCTTAACCGGTAAAAAGAACATCGCGTCCACAATTCCAGAAAGACGAACTGCAGTCACGCACGGTAATCTCGGAAATGTATTTGATGCTGTTTTACTGGCACACTATATGCCCGCAAGTGTGATTATCAATCACGATATGGAAATTCTCCAATTTCGGGGTTCAACAGAAATGTACTTGAAGAATTCGCCGGGAAAAGCCAGTTTAAACATATTAACCATGGTATTGCCCGAAATTACATTTGAACTTCGCAATGCCATTCATCACGCCATAAAAACAAAGCATACCGTAAATAAATCGGGCATTGAAATAAATTCCGATAAAGTTAAAAGTGCTTTACAAGTTGTTAATTTAGAGGTTATGCCGCTAAAAATTGAAGGAGAGGAACCTTTGCTGGTGGTTGTTTTTACCTCACAGCAAATAGATATCTTGCAAAATACAGCTAAAAGTGGAGAAAAAAATACGGTTGCAAAAGACAAAAGAATAAAAAAATTAGAAGAAGAATTGGTGGCAACACGTGCAGATATGGGCACAATTACACACGACCAGGAAGCCCTAAATGAAGAATTGCAAAGTGCCAACGAAGAAATTGTTTCAAGCAATGAAGAATTGCAGAGTTTAAATGAAGAATTAGAAACCTCCAAAGAAGAAATTGAATCCACCAACGAAGAGCTGATCACAAGCAATCAGGAATTGATGGCGCGAAACCAGCTGGTTGAAGAATTGTACACTTATAATGATACCATTCTTTCCTCCATTCATGAGCCTATGTTGATTCTTGACAAAAACATTCGAATCAAGTCGGCCAACAAATCTTTTTATAAAACATTCCACGTAACAGAAGCGGAAAGTTTAGGCCAATCACTTTATAAATTGGGCAACAACCAATGGAACATACCACGATTGCGTGTATTGCTGGAAGAAATTATTCCAAAAAATAATCCTTTTTATGATTTTGAAGTGGAACACGAGTTTCCATTAATAGGACATAAAATTATGCTGTTAAATGCGCATCGCATTATCAAAGAAAGCACTAAAGAAGAGTTGATTGTGCTCACTATTGTAGATCATACCGAAATTAGAAATTTACAAACCGAAATTCTGGAAAAAGATATAAAAATTCTGGAAAAACAAATTGAAGCAGATAAAAAAGCGTGGAAGCTCATTGAAGCAAGCAATAAACGCTATGATATGATGTTGATGCAGTCCCCCTTTTCTTTTGCCGTCTTAAAAGGAAAAGATCTGGTGGTTGCACTTGCCAATAACAGTATGAAAGAGGTTTGGGGAAAAGGTAACAAGGTAGAAGGCAAACCCCTGTTTAAAATTTTACCCGAAATAAAAAATACACCGGTGCCAGAATTGCTTCATAAAGTTTATGCAACAGGCATTCCTTTTGAGGGTTATGAACTTCTTGTGCCTTTAAAACGCAATGGAAAATTGGAAAATGCGTTTTTTAATTTTGTTTATCAACCATATATGGAAGCTGATGAAACAATTTCTGGCGTCACCATTATTTCCTATGAAGTTACCAAACACGTCATAACCAAAGATGAATTAATGGCCGCAAAAATAAATGCGGAGCAGAAAACACAAATTGCTGAAGATGCCATGAAAGCAAAACAACAATTTTTGTCGAATATGAGCCACGAAATTCGTACACCGATGAATGCCATTATCGGGTTTACAAAAGTGGCGTTGAAAACAGGGCTAAATGAAAAACAAAAAGAATATTTGAACGCCATAAAAACAAGCGGTGATTCCTTAATTGTGCTTATCAATGACATTTTAGATTTGGCAAAAGTTGATTCCGGAAAAATGACCTTTGAGCAAACCCCTTTTAAAATGTCGGAATCCGTTTCTGCCATACTTCAACTGTTTGAGACAAAAATCCAGGAAAACAATACCGAATTAATTGTAGAGTACGACCCTAATATTCCTGAGGTTTTACTAGGTGATCCTATGCGTTTGCGTCAGATTATGTTGAATTTAATGAGCAACGCAGTTAAATTTACTTCAGGAGGAAAAATTAGCGCAAGTGTTCATTTATTGAAGGAAGATAAAAAGAAAGTGACCCTTGAATTTGCTATTACCGATACCGGAATTGGAATACCGGAAGATAAAATAGCCACTATTTTTGAAAAATTTCAACAGGCATCTACAGGTACTTCAAAAATGTATGGAGGCACCGGATTGGGGCTTGCAATTGCCAAACAGTTGGTTGAATCGCAAGGAGGAAGCATTGGCGTTAAAAGTAAAATTGATGAAGGTTCAACTTTTAATTTCATCTTGAGTTTCCATAAAACAAATAAAAAAATCATAGAAAATATTGAAACACAAATCATCCCATCAGAAACTGAAACCAATAAAATTAAAGTGTTGGTGGTGGAGGATATTGCGCTCAATCAATTGTTGA
>DPCK01000002.1 GCA_003516285.1 Lutibacter sp.
AAAACCTCATTAGGGGGTACCTATCGTGCAAATAGGGATCAAAGATATGTTGGTGTTTTACAGCATTCAACTGGTTCAGCAAGATCAAGTTCAAGATTTAGAAGTACATATGAAACTTCCTTAGTTAGTGATAACTTATTTATGTATGATAAAGAATTTGGGAAACATGAAATTAATGCGGTTGCGGGTATATCTGCCCAAAAAGAGAATACCTTCAGAACTGAAACAACAGGTATAGGCTATGAGTTTGATTATATTGAAACACTCAATGCCGCTACGATAATTTCGAATGCAACTTCCTTTGAAATTGACAGAAGAATGTTTTCATATTTAGGAAGGATAAATTATGCTTATGATAGTAAATACTTATTGTCCTTAAGTATGAGACGGGATGGAAGTTCAGTTTTTGGGCCTGATAAAAAATATGGTAATTTTCCGGCAGCATCTGTCGGCTGGAATATAAGCAAAGAAAAATTCCTTGAGGATAACAAAGTATTGTCTAACTTGAAATTTAGATTCAGTTATGGAGTAACCGGTACAGATGCCATTGATGAGTATAAATACTTGGCATTGTTAGAAACTTCATCTGCTGTGGTAAATGGAAGTGTCACCACTGCTTTTAATCCACAAAACATTGCAAATCCAAATCTGCAATGGGAGCGTTCCATAGAATGGAATCCAGGAGTTGATTTTGGTTTATTTAACAGCAGAATTACGGGGTCATTTGATTATTATAATCGAACAAGCGATAATTTATTATTGTTTCTTGATATCCCTTCTGTTACGGGATTTTCAAATACAGATGTTAATTTAGGACAAGTTGAAAACAAAGGTTTTGAATTGGAAGTTAGAACCAGAAATGTTTTAACAGATAAATTCAGATGGACAACTTCGATGTTAGCGTCTAAAAACAAGAACACCTTGTTAGACTTTGGAACTGCCAATGGTTTGATTTCTAATGTAGATGATAAAAGAGCCGCTGAATGGATCAATCTTGTTGGACACCCAATATCCTCATTTTACGGATATGTTGTTGACAAACAAATTCCTATAGAATATTTAAAAAATCCATGGACGGTATCTGGTGGGCAAGCACAGGATGTTTATGTTAAAGATTTAAATGGTGATGGCCTTATAGATGCAGATGATAAAACGATATTGGGTGATCCTTACCCAGATTTTGTGTGGAGTGTCACAAATGAATTTAATATTGGGAATTTTGATTTAAGTTTTATGTTTCAAGGAAGCCATGGCGCAGAAATTCGAAACATGGAGGTACAATATTATTACAATCATTTTAGCAGTGGAATGGATTATAATCCTGCCACCACACCGGATCAAGGATTTATTCAGGAAAAAATATTTACAAGCGACATTATTCAAAACGCATCATATGTTGCTTTGAGAAATTTGAATATTGGATACAAACTTCCTGAACCAGTTTTAAAAACATTGGGTTTAGGCAGCGCCAGAGTTTATGTTTCAGGTCAAAATTTACTTTACCTAACGGCAGATAATTACACTGGAGCCAATCCTGAAGCAATACACAGCAGATCAACTGCAACACAATATGGATACCATTTAGGTGGCGCTCCAATAGCACAGACTATTTCTCTAGGATTAAATCTTGAGTTTTAAGCGTTAATATATAATTGTTAAAAAATTAAAATTAATATTATGAAACAAATACAAATCATAACATTACTTGTAATGGGGATACTTATTTCTTCATGTGGTGAAGATTATTTAGATCCATCCCCTGTATCAAGCATAGGAAGTAATGGATTTTATAAAAATGAAGCCGAAGTTGAAGCAGCTGTCATTAATATTTATGACGGTTTACAATTGGCAGTCCAAAGAGAATGGGCACTTACAGAAATGAGATCAGACAATTCCAAAACCAGAAGCAGTGAGGGTGAATGGGCTCAATTTGAGAATTTAGATGTAAAATCGACCAACAGCACTGTTGCAAATTATTGGGCAATGTTTTACAATGTCATATTTAGATCGAACAGCGTTCTGGAAAACCTTGATGCTGCAGGACCTTCAGCAACACAGTTTGAGGGAGAGGCTAAATTTACAAGAGCACTTAGTTATTTCAATTTGGTTAGATTGTTTGGTGATGTGCCACTTATTGATAAAGTAATTAACCCAACAGATACCGATTATTTTGATAGAGACAGTACTGCAGATGTTTATGCATTAATTATAAGTGATCTTCAAACTGCTATTTCAAATTTAGATAATTCCTATAAAGGAAGGGCATCTAAAGCAGCGGCTCAAGCGCTATTGGCTAAAGTCTATTTAACCCTAGGCAATAATTATGGCGAGGCCCAAAGTTTGTGCGAAGCTGTTATGGGAAGTGGTTTTTCTTTGGTTGGTTTTCATGATGTGTTTTATAGTGAAAGAAGCAGTGAAATTATTTTTGCTGTTGAATATGTAAATGACATTGCGGCAGACAGCCAGGATTTTAGCTTAGAATTTACACAAGATGGACGCGTTAGGGGTTTAAATTATGCAACTTCTGAATTGGTCTTGGCCTTTGATGAGTATGGCGGAGCAATAAGAACAAACGAATCAATAATTTTAGATGGTGTGAACAGTTATCGCTGTGGTAAATTTATTTCAAATTCCACTGCGAATCAACAGAATGGTAATGACTGGATTGTGCTACGCTATGCGGATGTATTGTTAATGCACGTGGAAGCTATTATGGCAGGTGCAGATGTAACAAGTAGTTCAACAGCAGTTGCATCATTCAAAAAAGTGAGAGATCGTGCGGGGTTACCAACGGGTTCAAGTATTACTAAAGAAGATTTATTGAATGAAAGACGCGTTGAATTGGCATTTGAGAATCATCGTTGGTTTGATTTAATTCGATTAGGAGTGGCAGACTCTGTTTTAGGAGCTTTTGCAACAGCAAATGGTATTGTATTTACTTCTTCAGATTTATTGTTGCCAATACCAGAGCGGGAAATAGGGGTAAGTTTTGGAAAATTAACGCAAAACCCTGGTTATTAATTTAATTAATGAGAAGGTAAAAAATAGATATCATGATACTAAATTATAAAAATATATTAAAGAAAGGATTGGGGCTGATAAGTGCTTTAATTATAGGGGCTTCAATAGGTTCTTGTGAACAATTTGAACTTCCTGACGCAGGTTCAATAGCTGATTTAACACCACCGTCAGCAAATTTTTCAGCATCATTAAATGGTGATTATTTAACATATAAGTTTGATAACTTATCTATAAGTGCAACAGATTATATTTGGGATTATGGTGATGGAAATACTTCAACAGATTTTAATGGAGCAAATATATATGCGGATGAGGGAACATATACAGTTACGTTAACAGCTTCTGATAAACTTGGTGTTTCAAGTACTTTTTCTACTAACGTTACCGTGGTGAAACCACCAAAACCAGTTGTTTTATTACCTGTAATTTTAGAAGCTGGATTTGAAGATTATGACTTACCAGATGGTACCGGAGATGGTCGCGATTCTTGGAGAACAAGTTTAGGTGAAATAATGCAAATTACAAGCAGTCCGGTTTTTGAAGGTAGTCAGGCGGCGAAATTTCCTTCTGATGGAACAAGAATTGCTTATCAAGAATTAGAAGTTTCAGTAAATGCTGATTATGTTTTGACATATTATTATACTATGAAAACATCACCTGCAGGATCAATTACTGTTTCAGTTTTAGGAGGAGCCTTAACTGATCTTGCCAATGTTGCATCACAAACATTGGCTTCATATACAGGGACTGATCAAACTGATGACAGCGTATATGTTCAGGTGGATTTACCATTTAATTCAGGGAATAATACCATTGTCGCAATTTATGCCAGAAATGAAAGTGTTGAGTGCAGATTAGATTCTTTTAGTATTAGAGTTGCAGATTAATGCAATAATTGGCAGTTTAAGTAAATTCTTATGAAATATATTTCAAAGTTTTATATCGTTTTTTTATTGATGCTTTCTATGGAACTACAAGTTAGTTGTCAAGAAAGCAGCAATAATGATGATAATACATTCTACGAAGAGTATATAGATGATAACTCACAAGAGTCAACGTATAAGTTACCTAATATTGATTTAAGTCATTGGAAAGTTACTTTGCCTGTTGGGAAACCAACAGAAGTATATCCGCCTGAAATATTGTCGTATGCAAATAATGAAACCTTAAAGCCGTTTTTTTATAATGATTCCATTAATGGCGCTTTGGTATTGTATGCATATCCTAATAGTTCAACAGCAAATTCTTCGTATTCAAGATGTGAATTAAGAGAGCTTATGAATCCACCGAATAATGACAAAAATTGGACATTTGCCGAAGGAGGACGAATGAAAGGGGCTCTTTCTATGGGCGCTATATCGAAGGATGCCGCAGGGAAATATCATAAAACCATTATAATGCAAATTCATGGCAGGCTGACAACTGCGCAACGTGATTTAATAGGTGCCATAGATAACAATGCACCTCCAATGTTGAAAATATACTGGGAAAATGGAAGGGTACGGATTAAAACAAAAGTTTTGAAAAATCTCAATGCAACTGAAACTGAAATGCTCCATGAAGAAGCCTGGGTTGATGATGCAGGCTATACAATTCCTTTTGATGTAGGTTTTGAGAAATTTACATTGGAAGTTCTTGTTACTGAAGGAAAAATAGAAGTTATTTTAAACGATACTTTTTCCGTAAAGTATGATAATATTCATTTAAGGAAATGGGGCATTTTTGAAAATTATTTCAAGGCCGGTAATTACCTGACGACTTTAGATAAAGATGCTTTTGCAAACGTTAAATATTATGAGTTAGCGGTTTCTCATTGATGAATGTTGTAATCGAAATGTTTTTGAGCTAATTAAATTTTTGTTAAAGATTTCTGGTCTTTTTTAGACCAGAAATCACAAAAAAAGAAAATTAAATCAAACTTTTAAATTATTAGGTGTTATAGCTAATTTTTTATTTAGATTTAACACAAAATTCTGGTTAACCAATATTATAAACTATGAAGTTAGAGATTAATGTAAAAAATGACAATCGAGAGGTTCAAAACACTATAATTTCTCAAATTAGAGATTTAATTAATTATAAAAATTTAGAGCCCGGAGATAAAATACCTTCAGAAAGAATGTTGTCTGATAAGTTTGGCGTAAGCAGAAGCAACGTAAGGGATGCCATTCAAAAATTAGAGTTTTATGGAATACTTAGTTCGATACCACAAAGCGGAACATTTGTGGCAAATATTGGCGTTACAGCATTGAACGGAATGATTGATGATATTTTAAGGTTAAAAGAGCCAGATTTTAAATCGTTGGTTGAAACAAGAATTTTATTGGAGTTAAAAACAGCCAGGTTGGCATCTTTGAGAAGAACCGAAGCTGATTTAATTCAAATGGAGGATGCGTTAAACGCCTATAGAGAAAAAGTCATAAATGGTGAAAAGGCAGTGGAAGAAGATTTGTTATTTCATTTAGCCATTGCAAAGGCCAGCGGAAACAGCACCTTAAATACTTTAATGCTTATGATTACACCTGGCATTATAACCAATTTTGAGGAATATCATGTTTGTTCTGAAGACTTAGCATTTAACGGAATTCAGGAGCATAGAGATATTTTTGAAGCAATAAAAGCAAAAAATCCAGGGCTGGCAAAGGAAAAAGTAAAAGTACATTTTAAAGCGCTGTATCAATACTGTTACAGTATATCATAAGATTGTAAAAATACTAATAAGACATAAGTGCACGCTATTTCTTATTATAATTAAATTTTAAAAAGGAGGGAAGTTACTTAATATCGGTATTACAAAAGCATTTCTGCGTATTTTCAATTCAAGAAAATCCCTTAAATAGTTTTTCTGGCTGCAATTGGGTTTCTTCAATATCAGCATTCTAAAGTTTAAATCATTGGCATTTTGGTTAGTGGTTGTAGAATTGTTGTTCAATAAATTAAAAAAAAACAGGTAGAATATTATGAAAGTAAAAGGATTAAGATGGTGGATCATTGGCTTAATTGGATTGGCAACAATCATAAATTACATTGACCGCTCTGCATTGGCTATTATGTGGCCTGGTATTTCTAAGGATTTAGGAATGACAGATGCAGATTATGCCATTATATTGAATGTGTTTATGGTTGCGTACGCTTTGGGACAAGCAATTACCGGTAAAATGTATGATAAAATTGGCACAAAAATGGGCTATGTGATATCCATATTCTTTTGGTCTTTGGCTTCGATATTACATGCTTTTACCAGAGGAATATTGTCCATAAGTTTGTTCCGAGTATTACTTGGTGTATCCGAATCCGGGAATTGGCCTGGTGCCGTGAAAAGCAATGCCGAGTGGTTCCCAGTGCGAGAACGTGCAATTGCTCAAGGCATATTTAATGCCGGAGCCTCTCTTGGATCAGTTGTAGCGCCACCATTAATTGCTTTTTTATATGTTGGGTTTGGATGGCAAACAACATTTATCATTATTGGTAGTGCAGGAATGTTATGGATTATTCCTTGGCTCATTTTTAATAAAAAACTGCCAAAGGATCATCCCTGGATTACAGAAAAGGAACAAATGCATATCATTTCAGGAAGTAATTTGGCGATTAAAAATAGGGATGAGGAAGTTGTAGAAGATAAAGGGTTGAGTATGCTTGAGATTCTATCCTATAAAGAATCCTGGGCTCTATTAGCATCAAGATTCTTTTTAGAGCCGATATGGTGGTTGTTTGTTGGTTGGATGCCTATTTATTTAGCTAATACTTATGGCTTTGACGTAAGGGAAATTGGATTATTTGCTTGGGTACCTTTTGTAGGTGCAGCAATAGGAAGTGTTATGGGAGGTTTGTTTACAGGTAAATGGATAGCCAGCGGCTTGTCTGTTGACGTTTCACGAAAAAGGACTATCCTTATCGGAGGAGCGCTTATGTTTTTAGGTTTAATATCTACTATTCTTTTTGCGGATACACCTTTAGTATTCGTAATTATTGTATCGGTGGTACTATTTGGATTTCAATTTGCAATTTCAAATATTCAAACGTTGCCGAGTGATTTATTTAGTGGAAAATCAGTCGGATCACTTGCGGGAATAGGTGGAACAGTTGGGATATTTTCTGTAATTATCATGAATTTTTTAATTCCGGTAATTACAAAAACTTCCTATACACCAGCATTTATACTTATTGCAATATTGGTGCCTCTCGGGGTACTGTCTATCTATGTGTTTTGTAAAAAAATAGGTCCCGTAAAAATTAAGAATAAATAATAATAATAATAATAATAATAATAATAAAATTAAAATTAATAAAAATGAGTAGTTTAAAAGGAAAAGTAGCCTTAGTTACAGGTGGTGGACGTGATATTGGACGTGCCGTTTGTGTAAAATTAGCCAAAGAAGGAGCTAAAGTAGTTATAAATTATTTTGACAGTGAGGAGCATGGCGCTGAAACACTAAGGCAAATTAAAGCCATAGGCGGAGAGGGCATTACTGTTTTTGCAGATGTCACAAAGCAGTCAGATATTGACAATCTGGTTGCTAAATCAGTAGAGGCTTTTGGAAATAAAATTGATATTTTGGTGAATGTCGCAGGAGGACTTTTTGCACGTAAAACAATCGAAGAAATGGATGAAGCATTTTTTGATTTGCTGATGGATGTAAATTTTAAATCTGTGTTCTTAGTCACCAAAGCAGTAAAGCCTCTTATGGGCAAAGGCGGATCAATAATTAATTTTGCGTCTCAGGCCTCGAGAGATGGTGGTGGTCCGGGAGCCGCAATTTATGCAGCTTCAAAAGGTGCTGTTACAACTTATACCCGTGCTTTGGCGAAAGAATTCGGACCTCAGGGAATTCGTGTCAATGCAATTTGCCCAGGAATGATAGCGACAAAGTTTCATGACGATTTCACAAAAGACCAAGTGCGCGTAAATGTAGCCGCAGGAACACCGCTTAGAAGAGAAGGGGAAGCATCTGAAGTGGCTGATTTAGTTGCATACCTTGCATCAGACGAATCCTCATTCTTAACGGGTAATAATGTTGACATTAATGGTGGTTTGGCTTTTAGTTAATAACGAATTTTTAATATAATTATATAAAAAACAGGCTATCTGAAGTTTATCTTTTTCATCATACTGAAATGATCCTGATTCTTTTTAGTGGAAGAATTGGTGTTTTGAGATACTTTTAAAAGTGATTTTTGTTTAATTAAGTTTTACACTTTAAAACATTTTAGATAGCCTTTTTTAATATTCAATTTAATAAATGAAAAAAGTAGTCACATTTGGAGAAATCATGTTAAGATTATCTCCATCAGGATTTTTAAGATTTTCGCAAGCAAATAACTTTGATGTTGTTTATGGCGGCGGAGAATCTAATGTAGCAGTATCTTTAGCAAATTACGGAATTCCGGTTGAATTTGTGACACGTTTGCCAAAAAATGATATCGGAGAATGTGCCATGATGGAAATGCGCAAAAGAGGTGTTGGCGTGGATTATATTGTGTATGGCGGCGACCGTTTGGGCATTTACTTTTTGGAAACCGGAGCGGTATCAAGAGGTTCAAAAGTGGTATATGACAGAGCGCATTCATCTATGGCTGATATCCAATTAGGAATGGTAAATTGGGAAGATGTGTTTCAAGGCGTGGAATGGTTTCACTGGACAGGCATTACCCCGGCAATTTCACAAAGTTCGGCTGATGTTTGTCTGGAAGCGGTAAAAGTAGCTAACAAATTAGGAATTACCATTTCAACAGACTTGAACTACCGTGCTAAATTATGGCAGTATGGAGGCAATAGAGAAGCAATTATGACAGAATTAACTTCCTATTGTGATATTATTTTAGGAAATGAAGAAGATGCGGAAATGCATTTTGGGATCAAGCCGGAAGGCATTAGTGTTCAAACACAAGGCCACGATGTAAAAGCAGAAGCATTTTTATCTGTTTGTCAGCAAATGATGGAAAAATTTCCAAAAGCCAAAAAAGTTATCACTACTTTAAGAGGTTCAATTTCTGCCTCTCACAACACTTGGGCCGGTGTTTTATACGATGGCAAAACAATGTTACAATCACCGCAATACCAAATTACCGATATTGTTGACAGGGTTGGCGGTGGAGATTCCTTTATGGGCGGCCTGATTTTCGGATTGTTAACCTATCCTTATGATGACCAGAATGCCTTGGATTTTGCTGTTGCAGCCTCTTGTTTAAAACACACCATTAAAGGTGATGCCAACTTGGTAACAGTTGATGAAGTTCAAAAGTTAATGGGAGGAGATGCTTCAGGTAGAGTAGCAAGATAACTAATTATGATTGTAGATAGCTTAAAAAATTCCAAGAAATACAACAATTTGCACCCATTGTTTGCGAAAGCATTTGATTTTATAAGTCACAAAGATTTATTAAATATTGAAAATGGAACGTTTCAAATTGCAGAAGGATTAAAACTTATCGTGAGTAATGGTCAGGGAAAAACCAAAGAAGCTAGCCTGGAAAAGTTTGAGTGTCATGATAAAAATATAGACATTCAGCTATGTGTAAGTGGTTTAGAAACCATTGCTTGGAAGCCAAGAGAAAAATGTGAAATCCCAAATGGAGATTATAATTCAGAGAAGGATGTGCGTTTTTATAGCGATGTACCTGATATGTATTTTCAATTGACAAATAATCAGTTTGCGATTTTTTATCCAGAAGATGTTCATGCACCGATGATTGGAAATGGAGAAATAAAAAAATTAGTATTTAAAGTCAAAATATAAAACAACAACAACAATTAATTAACTAACATGGCACAATATTCAAGAATAGAAGTAGCAATGGTGATGAAACAAACAGGATTGGTTCCTTTGTTTTATCATTCAGACATTGAAGTCAGCAAAAAAGTTTTAAAAGCTTGTTATGATGGCGGCGCCCGTTTGATGGAGTTTACTGCCCGCGGTGATTTTGCCCATGAGGTTTTTGGAGTATTGACAAAATATGCCATAAAAGAATTGCCAGGAATGATTATGGGTGTTGGCTCTGTCACAGATGCCGCTGCCGCATCGCGGTTTATGGCCTTAGGCGCAAACTTTATAGTAACGCCGGTTTTAAGGGAAGACATTGCCATAGTTTGCAACAGACGTAAAGTATTGTGGTCTCCTGGATGTGGAACATTAACAGAAATTGCAAGGGCAGAGGAGTTAGGCTGTGAAATTGTGAAATTGTTTCCCGGAGATATCTACGGGCCAAATTTTGTGAAAGGTATTAAAGGACCTCAACCTTGGACCAACATTATGCCAACAGGAGGCGTTTCTCCAACCAAAGAAAATTTGGAAGGTTGGTTTAAAGCTGGTGTTACTTGTGTTGGTATGGGCTCACAATTGATCAGCAAAAATGCCAATGGCACATTTGATATGGAAAAAATTGAGAAACTTGTGAAAGAATCCCTTGATATTATTAATGAAATTAAAAAGTAAAAGATGAGAAAAAGAAATTTTTTATTCATTTGTTTTTTAAGTTTTGTAATAAATCTGCACGCAGAAATTAAAGTGCCCAGATTTTTTTCAAATAATATGGTACTGCAGCAGAATGAAGAAATCAATATTTATGGAATTGCAAATCCGGCTGAAAAGATAACTGCTTCATTTAAAAATGAACTAAAAAACACTATCGCTGATAAAAACGGGAACTGGTCTGTGAAATTCAATGCTTCAAAAGCCGGAGGCCCATTTATTATGGAATTAAAGGGGGAAAATCTCCTTAAATTTTCTGAAGTGTATGTTGGTGAAGTTTGGTTTTGTTCCGGTCAATCTAATATGGGCTGGAAACTGGAAAATGCCACAAATGGCATTGAAGAGTTACAAAATGCTGATTATACTCAAATAAAACTTTTCCAAGTTTCGAGAGAGATGAGCAACAAACCTGAGGAGGATTTAGCAAATGGCAGTTGGGAAACTTGTTCTCCAATTACTGCAAATGGGTTTTCTGCAATTGCTTATTTTTTTGGAATAGAATTGTATAAAAAGTATCAGGTTCCAATAGGGCTTATTCATTCTTCCTGGGGAGGCACTAATATTGAAGCATGGATGAGTGAAGATTTGTTTAAAAATCACCCAAATAACAAGAATGTTATTGAGAAGATGAAAACGATGGATCTCAATAATCTTTTAAAGGAATACAGTATTTCAAATAAGCGTTATGGTAGTTATTTGGATAGTGAAGATTTAGGTTCAAAAGAAAATTGGGAAAATTCAACTCCAGATTATGAGAACTGGGATACATTTGAATTGCCCAATTTATGGAGTAATACTAATTTAGAATCAACGCATGGGGTGGTTTGGGTAACCAGACTTTTTGAATTAAGCGCCTCAGAAATTGGTTCAGACATTGAATTGAGTTTGAGCAGAATTGATGATGAAGACATCACTTATGTCAATGGAAAAGTAATTGGGGCATCAACACAAAAAGATTTGGATCGGTTGTACATCATACCAAAAAATATCTTAAAAACAGGCATCAACAGAATTACCATTCGAACAAAAAATTTAGGTGATTTGGGAGGTTTTAGAGGTGCCGCAAAGGACATGTATTTGAAGATTGCTGAAAAGACAATTACTTTAGAAGGCAATTGGAATTATAAAGTGGGCACTCCAAAATCTAATGCGCCACCAGTTAGAGAGCATCCTAAAAATTACCCATCATCTTTATATAATAGTATGGTTAATCCATTTTTTGGGTACAATATTAAGGGTGTAATTTGGTATCAAGGAGAGTCTAACACAAAAAATCCAGAGGAATATGCTGAATTTTTTCCTCAGATGATTCAAGATTGGCGCAATAAATGGAAAAAAGATGTTCCGTTTTTATTTGTGCAATTGGCCAATCTTTCAGGAAATAAAGAACTTTGGCCGGCTGTTAGAGAAGCACAAACTTCAGCATTAAAACTGAATACGGTTGCCATGGTTACAGCCATTGATGTTGGTGATGACAATAATATTCACCCCAAAAATAAACAAATTATAGGAAAAAGATTGGGAATGGCTGCTCAAAACGTAGCTTATGGTGATCGTAAGAGCCCTGTTAGCGGACCTAAAGTAAAAAAGGTAAAAGTAAAAAATAATAAAATAGTTATCACTTTTGATTCTCCTGTTGTTATTAAAGGGGATAAAAATGCAATCAATGGTTTTTTTATAGAAAACACAGAACATCATTTTATAATTGCTAATGCCAAATTGGTGAAACCAAATAAGGTTGAAGTTTATAGCGATTCAATAAAAAATCCTAAATATCTTCGTTATTTATGGGAAGACGCTCCAGGAGAAGTTATGATTTACAATGCTAATAACCTACCTGCACCACCTTTTAAATTTGGAAATTAATCTTATTGATTTAAATGAAAAAAAACTGTAAAAAACTGTTATTCTATAAAAGAACTCTGCTTTTAGTGCTGGGGATACTATTATTGGGTCAGTCTTGTGGCAAAAATGAGGCGGACATAGCTGATGTTGAAATTATTGTTGATGAATTACCAGATCCTATCAGGGAATATGCTGATATTGATTTTAGTCATTGGAAAATAACATTGCCGGTTGATTTAAACAATGACAATAAGCCTGATGAGTTTCAGCCTTCATCACTAATAAATTATAGCTATCAGAAAGAAGCAAATTTAAAGCAGTTTATGTTTGACGACACCACCGACACGTCCATTGTTTTTTATAACTATCCGGCCGGCGCGACAACAGCAAACAGCAGTTATCCAAGAACCGAATTAAGGGAGCAACAAACTCCGGGGGACAATTATAACAACTGGTCACTCTCAGAAGGCGGGATTATGGAAGGAACTCTTAAAGTGCAGTCCATTTCTAAAGATAATGTTTCGAGCAGAGAATATCACAGGGTAATTGTTATGCAAATACATGGCATTATATCTCAAGCTGATATGAGCACTTATGGTTTTGAAGCCAACCTTGCGCCACCTTTACTTAAAATGATATGGGATGAGGGCAATATCTTGGCCTATAAAAAAACATTGGTAAGTGATGCAACAACAGGTAAAGATCTATACGACGACAGTACTGCATGGACAGATATTAAACATGATTTTGGATCTGTGGCTTTTAATAAATTCACTATAAAAATAGTTAGTTTACTAGGGAAATTAAGTGTCACTGTCAATAATAAAACGCATGTTTTTGAAGACATAAGTTTACAGAAGTGGCCATTTGAAAACTATTTTAAAGCAGGAAACTACCTTATGGCTACCGAAACAAATGCCTTTGCCAAAATAAAGTATTACAAATTAGAAATCTCACATTAATAATTATACCATGAAAAATATATTTAAACTTATTGTTTTGCTATTAACCATTGTTTCTTATAAGGCTCAAAGCCAAGAAACAAACTATAAATTGGTTCAGTTCCCGGAAGGCTATACTTCACAAATTGACGTGGTTTACACCACAGTCGGCACATGGAACGGCCGTATGGATTTATACATCAACCCAAAATCAGAAGCTCCAACACCAGTAGTTATTAACATTCATGGTGGCGGATGGAATCATGGGGTAAAAGAATCACAAACTGGTTATGGATCATTTTTCAAAAATGGTTATGCTGTTGCCAATGTTGAGTACCGTCTTGTAGATGTTGCCAAGGCACCAGGAGCCATTGAGGATGTTCGTTGCGCATTAATTTACTTGTACACGCATGCAAAAGAGTTAAATATTGATACCAATAAAATTGTGGTAATGGGTGGCTCTGCAGGAGGGCATTTGGCTTTAATGGCCGGCTTGCTTGCCAATGATAAACGATTTGACACAAACTGTAACTATGATGGAGAAATTAAGGTTGCTGCTATTATTAACAAATATGGGGTAACAGATTTAGTTCCTTCGAGTGCCTTTAAATCCGCTAGGAATTGGTTGGGTGAACGATATAATGATCAGGCGTTTGTTAAGTCAGTTTCACCTTTATATTATGTTTCTAAAAACAGTCCGCCGGTATATATTGTACATGGAAATTCAGACCCAATTGTTCCTTATGCACAATCATTGGCACTTTATGAAAAATTGAAAGCTTCTCAAGTAAAAACTAAAATGTTGACTATTGAAGGGGGCGCTCATGGCAAGTTTTCAAAAGAAGAAAACAGTGTGTTAAGCAAGGATATGTGGGATTTTTTAGACGAATTGGGATTGAAAAAATAAGGAAAGATAAGTTTTTCTAAGAATAAAGATAAAAAAACTAATGTCCGAAGAAAACACGATAAACATGAAAAAAACAGTAAACTTAATAAGTGTATTAAGTATCGTTATTTTATTAATTTCTTGTCAAGAGATACGTTCAAATACCATTAAAGTAACAAATATTGAAGCTCTAAACCTGGCCATTAAAAATGCCAAAGCCGGTGATGAGATTGTATTGGCAAATGGGGTTTGGAAAGACGTGCAAATTAAATTTTATGGAAAAGGAACTAAAGATAAACCCATTGTTTTGCGTGCTGAAACTGCGGGCAAAGTTTTTATAGAAGGCGTATCAGACCTTAAAATTGGGGGAGCATATCTGGAAGTTAGAGGTCTATATTTTAAAAATGGCTACACACCATCAGATACTGTAATAGATTTTAGAATAGATTCAAATAACATTGCAAACAATTGTAAAGTCATCAACTGCGTTATTGAAGAATTTACCCAGCCAGATCGTGCCAAACAAGATCACTGGATTGAGTTTTGGGGAAGGAATAATCAATTAGATCATTGTTATATTGCAGGTAAATCGAATAATGGCCCAACAGTAAGAGTGTTTTTGAAAGGGAATGAACATATAAATAATTATCATCAAATTACCAACAATCACTTTGGACCAAGACCACGAAAAGGAGGGCCACATGGGGAGACGATGCAACTAGGTGACAGTTATACTTCAATGTCACCCTCTTATACTAATGTATCCAATAATTTCTTTGAGCGTTGTAACGGTGAGGTTGAAATTATTTCAAGCAAATCCAATTTTAATGAGTTCAGAAATAATATTTTCTTTGAAAGTGAAGGTTCCTTAGTTTTAAGACACGGAAATTATGCCACGATAGACGGAAATATTTTTATCGGCAATGACAATTCAGAATTTATAGGAGGCGTTCGTGTGGTTAATACAGGTCACTGGATTACCAATAATTATTTTTATAAAATAAAAGGCGATGAGTTCAGAAGCGCTTTGGCCGTAATGAACGGAATTCCAAAATCACCATTAAACAGATACAACCAAGTAACCGATGTTGTGGCAGCCTACAATTCATTTATTGACTGTAAAACGCCTTTTCAGTTTAGTGTTGGCGCCAATATTGACAAAAGTGAAGTTTTACCGGCTTCAGAAATTCGTTCTGCGCGACCAATCAGAACCATTGTAGCCAATAATTTAATTTTTAATCACGCTACTGATGAAAATTTAGTTAAAAGTTATGATCAGGTTGATGGAATCACTTTTAAAAATAACGTATCAAACAGTTTAACTAAAAGTGAATTTAAAGGTATTGCATCAAAAGAATTTGAGGTAAAAAAATTGGCTGACTGGTTCTATGTTCCGACTAAAAATGATACTGCTGTTTATATTGGTTTTGATTTTGAGAATATTAAAAATGATCTTTTTGGAAATGAAAGAGCAAAAGGCAATAATATTGGCGCAATTACTTTACCGGTTGACATCAATAAAATTGCCATTGATAAAAAAATGTATGGCGCCAGCTGGTTTTCAAATGAAAAAACAGCCTACACCCCAATTGAAATTGAAGCTTCAACAAATAAGGAAATTGTTGATGGTCTAAAAAAGGCCAATGATGGCGATGTTATCGTATTGACTTCATTAAAATACATGATTGCAGAATCACTGGAAATTGATAAGCAGATCACCATAAAATCAAAGGACTTAAACCATAAAGCGGAAATAATTTATTCAGGTGCCGCAGACACTCCTGCTTTTCGGCTGCATCCCAAAGGGAACCTAATCTTGGATGGCATCGTTCTCAGCGGAAATAAAGTACAATATGCTTTTGCAACTTTGGAAAAGGAGATGTCTAAGGCCTACAATCTTTCAGTGAAAAATTCTCAAATAAGCGATTTTAAAGGTGTACTAAAAGTATCAAAAGGATCATTTGCAGATACCGTTTCCATTGTAAATACAGTGATAAAAAATTGCACATACGGTATTCAACTGGCCGAAGAGATCGATGATAAAGGAGATTATAATGCAGAATTTGTTTATATCATCAATTCTGAATTTGAAAACGTTCAATCGGAAGTTTTGAATTATTATCGTGGCGGCTATGACGAGTCCACCATTGGAGGGAATTTAGTGATTGAAAACAACAAATTTACTAACTGCGGAAAGTTGGATAAAAGTGGTGTTTTATTACAAACAATCGGCATTGTAAATGTTGAATTAAAGGAAAACACCTTCACCAACAATGCGGTAAAACTAATTGCCGTTTTGTGGGGAGAGAAAAAACAAAAACCGATTAATAATAAAATTATAAATTCCGGTAAAATTGAAATTCAACAGAATTTGACACAAAAAATGATGTATTAATAATTGGCAGGCAAAAGCGGATGCAATTATTTAAACTTAACAGATAATACCAAGGCTCATGACATTTAAGAACGTAATTTTTTGCAGTTATTTACTCCTTAGCCAATTTAGTTATTCTCAGGAAATTCCTGCCAACAGCGTAATTGATCCGGAAAACCTTTCAAATTATTTAAAGGAAGATGTTAAGAAAAATATCAGTGTTAACGGGCTTATAACCAATGTGGAATTGGCAAAATACCTGCGTGAAAAGTATTCGGAAAGATACTTTTACGATTGGAAAAATTTCAACAAAAGGTTTGAGGAATACAATTTAATCTATACGGGGAGTGAGAAAAACCATATGGAAAATGCGATGGATCATATTTCAAAATATTCCGATTCCACTAATTGGGTGTTGCCATTTAATTATCTGAACGGTAAACCAGTAAATGCTTATGCCATCAGACATTTGGCGCGTCAGCATAAAATGGTAGATATTGCCTATTACTATCATTATAAGGATCAGGATCAACAATATCTAAATTATTTTAAACGGCAATTAAAATCGTTGAATACAGCACTGGATGCAGGATTATATGAGAAAATCGAAGATGGCAATGGGGTTTATGAGGTTTTTAGATCAGGTTATAGGGTGCTGAATTGGCTGCAAATTCACAATATGTTCTTGGCTCAGGAAAATTATACTGATGAAGATCAATTAACCACTATCGCCACTTTATTGCAGCACGGTGCAAATCTATATTCCCAAAGTACTGAATTCACCCCAGGAAATCACCAAACACGTGGTATGTCGGCATTGGCAATGCTATCCATTGTATTGCGAGATTTTAAAGGAACGGATGATTGGTACAAACAATCAATGAAGTTATTGGAAGAACATTTGTCGAAGGAAATAAATGATGATGGTTTTCAATTTGAGCGCACAGTACATTATCATATCAGTGATATTGAAAACTATTATTATGTTTATCAATTGGCCAAAACAAGTGGTCTGGAGGTTAATGTTTTTTGGGAAGATAAATTGAAATCATTATTTACCACTTTAACTAAAATAGGTTATCCAAATAAAATGGCACCTGTACTTCAGGATGACACCAATAATCCTTGGGCAGAAACAAATGATATTTCTGGCGCTTTAACATTGGGATATTTACTTTTTGAAGATCCTACGATGGGCTATTTTGCCAACAACCAGGTTGAAGCAAAAATGTATTGGTATTTAAGTGACCAACAACTAGCATTGTTAAAGAATATTAAAAAGAAAAAACCAGGTTTTAAATCACTGTCTTTTCCTACCACCGGTTATTTTATTCAAAGAGACGGTTGGAACCAAAATGATCAAATGATGATCATTTCTGCAGGAGTTGATGCTGAAAAACCAGACCACCAACATGGAGATATACTTGGAATTCAGGCAATGGCCAACGGTAAAGCTATTTTACCAAACTATCAGGTTCGTTATTCTTTGGCAGATTTAGAATTATTTAAAAATTCTATGGTAAAAAATGTTGCTTTGGTTGATGATGAATTACAAGGTAAACAGTATAAATCAAATCAGGGAGGAAGCGGATTCGGTAAATTTATTGAATTGCCGAAACCTAAAGTCATTTCTTGGACCACCAGTCAGAATCAAGATCTTTTTATTGGTTCTCACGATGGTTTTAAAAATGTAGGCGTGAATTACACAAGACAGGTCATTCATTTAAAAAATGATTTTTGGATTGTTAAAGACAATTTTAAATCTCAGGGAAAGCATACCTACAAACAAGTTTGGCAAGGGCATTACACTTTTGAAAATGGACCAAATTTAATGAGAGCTACATTTGATGATGCCACAGGTCTTGATATTTTTCAGTTAAGAAATATTCAAGAAGTGAAAACGTCCGGTGCAAGAGGGAAAGAATGGTCTGTTGTTTCAAAGGATGTGGTTGGTGATTTTAGTTTTATTACTGTTTTGTACCCTTATGTTTTTTTTGAAAACAGAATTGATGAATTGGATAAAACCCCGCAATTAAAAGGGTGGAAACAGCATGATTCAGTTTGGAAAGTTGATGGTGAGGATTTTGTCTCGTTGTCAAAAAACGATGAAACTTATTTCTTCGGGGTTAAAAAGTTACGGTACGAAAACATCAACATTGAATTGTCTCAACCTTCCGATGTTTACGTAAAACTTACTAAGGAAGCGTTAACTGTTCAATTAATTGGCGATTCAGAAATACAAATAACCACATCGGGCCTGAAAAAGTGTAAATCTGCCATAATGATTCCGGGAAGCACCATAACGTGCAGGTTTTAAATTTGTAATTTATTTGTATCAAATGGCGTCGTTAATCGTATTTATTATTTGAAGCGCTAAACAAATCATATATTTTCAGCTTTTAAAATAGGATATCAACTATTTAAATTGAACAACTCATGGACATAACCACAAGAAGAACGTTTATAAAAAAAACGGCCATCGCAGCAAGCGCACTGCCGTTGATGAATTTTCCATTAATTTCCTGGGCATCAGAAGAAAAAACGTCGCCGTTGTCTGTACATATATTTTCTAAGACCCTACAGTTTTTAGATTACAAACCATTGGGAGCAATGGCTGCTGAAATAGGTTTTTCAGGGATAGATTTAACGGTACGCCCCAATGGTCATGTACTTCCTGAGCTGGTTAAAACCGATTTGCAAAGAGCGATCAAGGATATACAAGATGGAGGCTCCCGTTGTGAGATGATTTCAACCAACATCGAGAGCGTTCATAATCCTTCGGATGTTGCTGTCATAGAAACAGCGGCTAAATTGGACATAAAGCACTATCGAACAAATTGGTATAAATATACCGGCAAAAAATCAATGGAAGATGATTTGGAAATTTACAAACAGCAAGTTAAAGAACTAAGCATCCTAAATAAGGAATCAGGAATTATAGGGAGTTATCAAAATAGAGATGGCTTGAGTGTGGGTTCTTCTTTTTGGGAAGTCAAAAAGATCATTGAAACTGCTTATCCGGATTATTTTGGGTCACAATATGATATTCGGCATGCTATTGTTGAAGGCGGGCTTTCTTGGGAGAATGGCTTTCAACTTTTATATCCGCATTTTAAAGTGATTGTGCTGAAAGATTTTAAGTGGGGAAAAGTACAGGGGAAATGGGTACCCATTCATACACCTATTGGAGAAGGCATGGTAGATTTTGATAAATACTTTAAATTATTAAAGAAACACCAACTAAATCCTCCGGTCACTCTTCATGTTGAATATCCTTTGGGAGGGGCAGAGAAAGGCAATAAATCCTTAACTGTCGATAAAAAGATTGTATATGATGCCTTAAAAAAGGATCTTAACGCTGTTCATCAATTATGGAAAGAAGCCTAACTAAATTGTAACTATTCATGGTAAGCTAAGATTTTAAAATTATAATTTTCATATGATTAACTGTTCGGATTGAGAAAAAAAGTATGACCACAATTAAATTATTTGACCTTACGGGAAACGTAGCGATCATTACCGGAGGAAATGGGGGTATAGGAAGAAGCATTGCTATTGGACTTGCCAAGGCAGGTGCCTCAGTGGCAATATTTGCGCGTAATAACGAAAAAAACAAAAAAATTCTTTCAGAATTAGAGGAATTAGGTATTTCCGCTATGGTTTTAACCGTTGATGTTACAGATCGTTCTGCTTTAGAACCAGCCCTTAAAAAAGCGGAAAGAGAATTAGGTCCAATTAGTATTTTGGTAAATAATGCAGGAATTAAATCAATTAGCGGGGGCATCATTAATGAGACAGAAGAAAATTGGAACCGTGTTATTGATACGCAACTAAATGCTGTTTTTTTATTGTCAAAATTAGTTGCGAAATCAATGGTTGAAAACCAGCGAGGCAAAATAATAAACATTGGCAGTATGTATTCTTTCTTTGGCTCAGGAAGAATCCCGTCCTACAGTGCCGCAAAAGGCGCTGTGATTCAGCTAACCAAATCGATGGCAATTGAATTGGCTCCGCACAATATTCAAGTGAATGCGATTGTTCCCGGGTGGATTGAAACCGATATGACAGCTTCAATAAAGACATTGCCAATCAATGATGAAATTATTTTAAGAACGCCTGCCGGTCGTTGGGGACAACCGGATGAGATCATTGGTACCGCTATTTATTTGGCATCAAAAGCATCTGATTTTGTTACCGGTGAAACCATCAGGGTAGATGGGGGTTATGCAATACGATAACAATATTTATAGTGCAATGGCATAAGTACTTTTCTTTGGCAAGTACACAAGTGAAGCCTTATTGTACGAAATTGGAAGTTGTATACCGTTTTTTATTAATCCTAAGGTCCTGAAACAAGTTCAGGAGGAACGGAATACTGCCGGAAATATGGGTTTTTATTAAATTTATTTTGCTAAAATCATAAGCAATCAGCAAAGGTGTATTTTCCTAATTTTGTAGGATGAAATACACAAAATATTTTGGATTGATGACCAAGGAGCAAGGGAGGTTGAATTTATCTACGATGCAATTTCAACGATTTATGAATATTGTTCATCTTGAAGGTGTATTATTTGGTTTGCATAAAGCCAAAGAAACCAATAAAGATATGCAAGCCTATCATAAATATGATATTTTAATTTTTAAAGAGGAATTAAAACTTGCTGAATTAACGGGAAATTTCACTCCTGATTTGCTGTTGAAAGAAATGGTGCAATTCACGGACTGAGCGCCTTAAATTATATGGGTATTTTAAATTTTGAGTTCTTCGAAGGCATAAGGTGGATATTCCGGGGTAAACTGAA
>DPCK01000014.1 GCA_003516285.1 Lutibacter sp.
CAAGTTGAGGTTCGTAGCCGCAGGGTTGGTGGAGCAACTTTCCAAATACCTCAGCAAATCAGACCAGACCGTAAGGTATCTATTGCAATTAAATGGTTGATTTTATATGCAAGAAAACGTAATGAAAAATCAATGGCCCAACGTTTGGCCGGTGAGGTTTTAGCTGCCGCTAAAGAAGAAGGCGCTGCAGTGAAAAAAAGAGTGGATGTTCATAAAATGGCTGATGCTAATAAAGCATTCTCTCACCTTAGATTTTAATAAACAGAAATGGCAAGAGATTTAAAATATACAAGAAATATAGGAATTGCAGCTCATATTGATGCCGGTAAAACTACCTGCACCGAGCGAATTCTTTATTATACAGGTGTTTCCCATAAAATAGGTGAAGTGCATGATGGTGCTGCAACGATGGACTGGATGGAGCAAGAGCAAGAAAGAGGTATTACAATTACATCTGCTGCTACAACTTGTGAATGGAAATTCCCTACAGAAAACGGTGAACCTACTGCTGATGCAATGGGTTATCACTTTAATATTATTGATACTCCAGGTCACGTTGATTTTACTGTTGAAGTAAATCGTTCTTTGAGAGTATTGGATGGATTGGTTTTCTTATTTAGTGCAGTTGATGGTGTTGAGCCTCAATCTGAAACTAACTGGAGATTGGCCGATAACTACAAAGTGCCAAGAATTGGTTTCGTTAATAAAATGGACCGTCAAGGTGCTAACTTTTTAGGTGTTTGTCAGCAAGTAAGAGAAATGTTAGGTTCTAATGCAGNNTTGTTGATTTGATAAAAAATCGTGCGATCATTTTTCACGATCATACTATGGGCGCAACATTTGATGTTGTTGAGATTCCAGAAGAACTTAAAGAAGAGGCGAAATTATTACGTGGTAAACTGATTGAAGAAGTTGCTGCGTATGATGAAAATCTTTTAGAAAAATATATGGAAGATGAAGATTCTATTACTGAAGATGAGGTGCATGCTGCGCTTCGTGCTGCTGTGATGGATATGTCAATCATTCCAATGGTTTGTGGTTCTGCGTTTAAAAACAAAGGTGTACAATTTTTATTAGATGCTGTTTGTCGTTATTTACCTGCACCAATTGATAAAGAGGGTGTGATTGGTATTAACCCAAATACAGAAAAAGAAGAATTGCGTAAACCAAGCGTAAAAGAACCATTTGCCGCACTTGCATTTAAAATTGCAACCGATCCTTTTGTTGGTCGTTTGGCATTTTTCAGAGCATATTCTGGACGTTTAGATGCCGGTTCTTACATATTGAACAGTCGTTCCGGTAAAAAAGAGCGTATTTCACGTATTTACCAAATGCATGCCAACAAACAAAACGCTATTGATTATATAGAAGCTGGAGATATTGGTGCTGGTGTTGGATTTAAAGACATCAAAACTGGTGATACCATGTGTGATGAAAAGTTTCCAATCGTTTTGGAATCTATGAATTTTCCAGATCCAGTTATCGGTATTGCCGTTGAGCCTAAAACAAAAGCAGATGTTGATAAATTAGGAATGGCTTTAAGTAAATTGGCCGAAGAAGATCCAACATTTACCGTTAAAACTGATGAAGCTTCAGGACAAACAATTATTTCAGGAATGGGTGAGTTACACTTAGAAATTATTGTTGACCGATTAAAGCGTGAGTTTAAAGTTGAAGTAAACGAAGGTCAACCACAAGTTGAATATAAAGAAGCTATCACCGCAAAAGCAGATCACCGTGAAGTTTATAAAAAACAATCTGGTGGACGTGGTAAGTTTGCTGATATTAAATTTGTGATGGAACCTGCTGAGGCCGGTGAAACAGGATTGATATTTGTTAATGCCATCAAAGGTGGTAACGTACCAAAAGAGTTTGTTCCTTCAATTGAAAAAGGATTTAAAATGGCTATGAAAAACGGTCCTTTAGCAGGATACGAAATGGATAGCATGAAGATTACTTTGTATGACGGATCTTTCCACGCAGTGGATTCAGATGCATTGTCATTCGAATTGGCCGCTAAAATGGGCTATAAAGTTGCTGCAAGAGCTGCAAAAGCTGTAATTCTTGAGCCAATTATGAAAATTGANNAAAGCAACTGTGCCATTATCAGAAATGTTTGGTTATGTAACTACTTTAAGAACATTGTCATCAGGTAGAGCAACGTCATCAATGGAGTTTTCACATTATGCGGAAACACCAAATAACATTGCGGAAGAAGTAATAGCAAAAGCCAAAGGATAATCTCTAAATTATTAAACGATGAGTCAAAAAATCAGAATAAAATTAAAATCATACGATTACAATTTGGTAGATAAATCTGCTGAAAAAATCGTTAAAACGGTAAAAAGCACTGGTGCTGTTGTAAACGGACCAATTCCATTACCTACACATAAAAAGATTTTTACAGTGTTGCGTTCTCCGCACGTAAATAAAAAATCTAGAGAGCAATTCCAATTGAGTTCTTACAAACGTTTGTTAGACATTTATAGTTCTTCATCAAAAACTATTGATGCTTTAATGANNCTTTCAAGACATGTCCGGAGCGATTGACGAAGGAAAAACGAAAAAAATACATCAGGGTTGAAGTATTTTAACCCTGTTTTTTTGAATAAAAGTAGAATAATAATTAATAATTAAATTAGAATGTCTGGGTTAATAGGTAGAAAAATCGGAATGACCAGCTTATTCGACGAAAACGGGAAAAATATTCCTTGTACAGTAATCGAAGCAGGTCCATGCGTAGTCACCCAAGTCAGAACCTTAGAGGTAGACGGGTACAAAGCCCTTCAACTTGGTTTCGATGACAAAACGGCAAAAAGCTCTAATAAAGCTTTGGATGGTCACTTTAAAAAAGCTGGCACACCTGCTAAAAAGAAAGTCATTGAATTTCAAGAATTTGAAGATGCGCACAAATTAGGAGATCAACTTACAGTTGACCTTTTTATTGAAGGAGAATTTGTTGATGTTTCAGCAATTTCAAAAGGTAAAGGTTTTCAAGGTGTTGTTAAACGTCACGGTTTNNCTTGTGGTTAAAGGATGTGTTCCTGGTCATAAAAACGCTTATGTAATTATTCAGAAATAATGGAAGTATCAGTTTTAGACATACAAGGAAAAGATACAGGAAGAAAAGTAGAACTTTCTGATGCTGTATATGGAATTGAGCCAAACAATCACGCGGTATATTTAGATGTAAAGCAATTTTTGGCCAATAAAAGACAAGGAACCCACAAAGCTAAAGAAAGAGCCGAAATATCTGGAAGTACTCGTAAAATTAAAAAACAAAAAGGTACTGGTACCGCTCGTGCAGGTAGTATAAAATCTCCCGTATTTAGAGGTGGTGGACGTGTTTTTGGACCGAGACCAAAAGATTATTCNNGTTTTAGGCGCTCTAGGAATTGAAAACAAAAAATGTTTATTTGTGTTGGCTGAGTCAAATAATAATGTATATTTGTCATCGCGTAATTTAAAAAGATCTAAAACCGTAATCAACTCTGGTTTAAGCACTTACGAATTATTAAATGCAAATAAAATAGTCCTTTCAGAAAGTTCTTTAGAAGGGATAGAAATTAATTTAAGTAAATAGGTAACAGATATGAATATTTTAATTAAACCTATTATAACGGAAAAGGCGACAAGTCAAAGCGAATTATTAAACAGATACGCATTTGTTGTAAATAAAANNGGAGAAACTATTGATTTTTACAGCAATATCTAAGAAACATAAAAAATGTCAGTTAGAAAATTAAAACCAATAACACCAGGTCAGCGTTTTAGAGTAGTAAACGGGTTCGACACCATTACTACTGATAAGCCGGAAAAAAGCTTAACAGCTCCGAATAAAAGATCTGGAGGTCGAAACAACAATGGAAAAATGACTATGCGCTATATTGGCGGCGGTCATAAAAAGCAATACCGTATTATCGATTTTAAAAGAAATAAAAACGGTGTTCCTGCAATTGTTAAATCTATTGAGTATGATCCGAACAGAACTGCTTTTATAGCACTGTTGTTTTATGCAGATGGAGAAAAGAGATATATCATTGCTCAAAATGGTTTNNAGCAAAATTCCATTAGGAACAACAATTTCTTGTATAGAATTACATCCTGGCCAAGGAGCTGTTTTAGCTCGTAGCGCAGGTGCTTTTGCTCAGTTAATGGCAAGAGACGGAAAATATGCAACTGTGAAAATGCCTTCAGGTGAAACAAGATTGATTTTGTTAACTTGTATGGCTACCATAGGCGCAGTGTCAAATAGTGACCATCAATTATTGGTTTCTGGTAAAGCTGGTAGATCTCGTTGGTTAGGAAGAAGACCAAGAACAAGACCAGTGGTGATGAACCCTGTCGATCATCCAATGGGTGGTGGTGAAGGTAAATCTTCAGGAGGGCACCCTAGATCTAGAAATGGAATACCTGCAAAAGGTTACAAAACCAGATCTAAGACCAAAGCGAGTAATAAATATATTATAGAACGTAGAAAAAAATAATTGATATATGGCACGTTCATTAAAAAAAGGACCTTACGTTTTTCGTAAACTAGAAAAGAAAGTTCAAGGAAACTTGGAATCAGGAAGTAAATCAGTAATCAAAACTTGGTCTAGAGCATCAACGATTACGCCGGAATTTGTAGGGCAAACTATTGCTGTACATAACGGTCGTCAGTTTGTACCGGTTTATGTAACTGAAAATATGGTAGGTCATAAATTAGGAGAATTTTCACCAACACGTTCTTATAGAGGACACGGTGGTGCAAAAAATAAAGGTAAAAAATAAGTAGGTATCATGGGAGTTCGAAAAAAAATAAGAGCACAGCAGATAAAAGAAGATAAGAAGCAAACAGCGTTTGCTAAGCTTACTGGTTGTCCTACATCACCTAGAAAAATGCGTTTAGTTGCGGATTTGGTTAGAGGTGTTGAAGTTGAAAAAGCACTTCAAATCTTAAAATTCAATTCAAAAGAAGCTTCAATAAATCTTGAAAAATTATTATCAAGNNTGTAAGCAATCAATCATAAGTAGAAATGGGACAAAAAACAAATCCAATAGGAAATCGTTTAGGAATTATCAGAGGATGGGATTCTAACTGGTATGGTGGTAGAGACTACGGAGATAAAATTGCTGAAGATGATAAGATAAGAAAGTATGTAAATGCTCGATTGTCTAAAGCAAGTGTTTCAACAGTAATTATTGAGCGTACACTTAAACTTGTAACCGTTACTATCACTACTGCAAGACCAGGTATTATTATCGGGAAAGGCGGACAAGAGGTAGACAAGTTAAAAGAAGANNACTATGCGTATGAATGCTGAAGGAATCAAAGTTCAGATTTCAGGTCGTTTAAATGGTGCTGAAATGGCACGTTCAGAAAATTACAAAGAAGGAAGAATTCCTCTTTCAACCTTTAGGGCTGATATTGATTACGCACTTGTTGAAGCACATACTACCTACGGCCGATTGGGTGTAAAAGTATGGATTATGAAAGGCGAAGTTTATGGTAAAAGAGAATTATCTCCATTAGTTGGACTGTCTAAAAAACCGACAGGAAAACCAGAAAGAGGCGATGCTCCAAAAAAATCACAACCTCGTAGAAGAAAATAAATTTTTAAAATTTAGAAGGTAAAATGTTACAGCCAAAGAGAGTAAAATATCGTAAAGTACAGAAGGGCAAGGGAAATATGAGCGGGAATTCACAAAGAGGACATGAACTTTCAAATGGAATGTTCGGAATCAAATCTTTGGAGCAAACCTTTCTTACATCACGTCAAATTGAAGCAGCTCGTATTGCAGCAACACGTCATATGAAAAGGGAAGGTCAATTATGGATTAAAGTATTTCCAGATAAGCCAATTACCAAAAAACCATTAGAAGTACGTATGGGTAAAGGTAAAGGAGCTCCGGAATATTTTGTTTGTGTAATTAAACCAGGCAGAATTATGTTTGAAGTAGGAGGAGTACCAATGAATATAGCTAAAGAAGCTTTACGTTTAGCGGCACAAAAACTTCCTGTGAAAACAAAGTTTATGGTGGCTAGAGATTTTGATAACGCTTAATAACCGATTAGAAAAAATGAAACAATCAGAAATTATAGAATTATCAACTGACGAGTTACAAGAGAGACTTGAAAGTTCAAAGAAGAGTTATATAGATCTAAAAATGGCTCACGCAATTACACCATTGGAAATTCCAATGCAATTGAGAGCAATTAGAAGAGATGTGGCACGTTTGGCCACAGAATTAACTAAAAGAGAATTACAATCATTGTAGTCAGAAGTAAAGATGGAAAAAAGAAATCTTAGAAAAGAGAGAATAGGTGTAGTTTCAAGTAACAAAATGGAGAAATCTATTGTTGTGGCTGAAGTTAAAAAAGTGAAACACCCTATGTACGGAAAATTCGTGTTAAGCACTAAAAAATATGTGGCTCACGATGAGAAAAATGATTGCAATATTGGAGATACTGTTAAAATAATGGAAACTCGTCCAATGAGTAAATCAAAACGTTGGAGGTTAGTAGAAATCCTAGAAAGAGCTAAATAATTATGTTACAGACAGAATCAAGATTAAGAGTAGCAGATAATACTGGAGCAAAAGAAGTTTTAGTTATCCGCGTTTTAGGAGGAACCAGAAAACGATATGCATCTATTGGTGATAAAATTGTAGTGGCTATTAAAGATGCTACTCCAAATGGATCAGTAAAAAAAGGTCAGGTTGCAAAAGCTGTTGTTGTTAGAACGAAGAAAGAAATCAGGAGAAAAGACGGATCTTATATCAGATTCGACGACAATGCCTGTGTATTGTTAGACGCTGCTGAACAAATGAAAGGGACCCGCGTTTTTGGACCGGTTGCAAGAGAACTTCGAGAAAAACAATTTATGAAAATTGTATCATTAGCACCTGAAGTGCTTTAATAAACTTATAAGATTATGAAGTTAAAGATAAAATCAGGAGATACTGTTCAGGTTACGGCAGGNNTTAAAATATTTCCAGTAAAATACAGAGCAATTGTTGAAGGTGTCAATATGATATCTAAACATGCAAAACCTAGCGCACAAAACCCACAAGGAGGTATTGTGAAAAAAGAAGCTTCAATTCATATTTCTAACTTAATGTTAGTTGAAAAAGGAAAAGTAACCAAAGTTGGTTATAGAATTGAAGGAGATAAAAAAGTTAGGTTTTCAAAAAAATCTGATAAAGCAATTTAGTGATGGCAAATAATACACCAAGACTTAAAGAAGAGTACAACAGTAGAGTAATTGAAGCTCTTACTGCTGAATTCGGTTATAAAAATGTAATGCAAGTTCCAAAATTACAAAAAATTGTAATTAATAAAGGAGTTGGCGCTGCAGTAGCCGATAAGAAATTAATTGATTATGCAGTTGAGGAACTGGCCAAAATTTCCGGTCAAAAAGCATTGGCTACCATATCTAAAAAAGATATCGCATTTTTTAAATTACGTAAAGGAATGCCTATTGGCGCAAAAGTAACTTTACGCGGTAATAAAATGTTTGAATTTTTAGACAGATTGGTAACAACCGCTTTGCCTCGTGTAAGAGATTTTAACGGAATTAAAGCCACTGGTTTTGACGGTAGAGGAAATTACAATTTAGGTATTACTGAACAAATCATTTTCCCTGAAATTGATATTGATAAAGTTAATAAAATTAGCGGAATGGATATTACCTTTGTAACTTCGGCTTCAACCGATAAAGAAGCAAAATCATTGTTAACTGAACTAGGTTTACCTTTTAAAAAGAATTAGGAAATGGCAAAAGAATCGATGAAAGCCCGTGAGGTTAAAAGAAGAAAGATAGTTGCTAAGTATGCGGAAAAACGCAAAGCTTTAAAAGAAGCAGGCGATTACGAAGCATTACAAAAATTGCCAAAAAATGCATCTCCAGTGCGTTTACACAATCGTTGTAAATTAACAGGAAGACCAAAAGGGTATATCAGACAATTTGGATTGTCACGGGTAACATTCCGTGAAATGGCAAACCAAGGTTTGATTCCAGGTGTCAGAAAAGCAAGTTGGTAAAATTATAAATTGGTTTTAGGTTCAATAATAGTGTTGAAAACCAAAACCGCAAAATTAATAAAAATGATTACAGATCCAATCGCAGATTATCTAACAAGAGTTAGAAATGCAATTATGGCAGGCCACAGAGTTGTTGAAATTCCAGCTTCAAAAATTAAAAAAGAAATCACCAAGATCTTATTTGATCAAGGTTATATCTTAAGCTATAAGTTTGAGGACAATATTGTTCAGGGAACTATCAAAATAGCGTTGAAGTATGATAAAGCCACAAAAGCTTCCGTGATAAAAAAGTTACAACGTGTAAGTACTCCCGGAGTGCGTAAATATGTTGGCGCAGATGAAATGCCCCGTGTATTAAACGGATTAGGTATTGCAATAGTATCTACTTCAAAAGGTGTTATGACCGGTAAAAATGCACGTTTAGAGCACGTAGGTGGGGAAGTTTTATGTTTCGTATATTAATAAAGAACTAAACAAAGATGTCAAGAATAGGAAAAAATCCAATCACCTTACCAGAAGGAGTTACATTTGAAATTAAAGACGATGTAATTACTGTGAAAGGGAAATTGGGAGAGTTATCTCAGAAAATTACTGATGATATTACAGTTGTGGTCGAAGATGGTATTATCACTTTTGATCGTCCGTCTGAAAGTAAAATCCATAAAGCAAAACACGGATTGTACAGAGCTTTAATTAACAATATGATTGAAGGTGTTTCAAAAGGATGGACCAAACAATTAGAACTTGTTGGTGTAGGATATAGAGCAAGTAACCAAGGGCAGGTATTAGACCTGGCTTTAGGTTTTTCTCACAATATAGTGATAGAAGTAGCTCCAGAAGTTACTGTTGAGACAATTTTAGAAAAAGGAAAAAATTCAATTATAAAATTAACCTCATTTGATAAACAACTTGTAGGTGCCGTTGCAGCAAAGATTCGTTCATTGCGTAAACCAGAGCCTTATAAAGGAAAAGGAGTTAAGTTTGTAGGAGAAGTATTAAGAAAAAAAGCAGGTAAATCTGCATAATAATTAGAATATTATGGCATTATCAAAGCTTGAAAGACGGGTTAGAATTAAGCATAGAATCAGAAAAATTTTAGTTGGTACAGCTGCTAGACCAAGATTATCGGTGTTTAGAAGTAACAAAGAAATTTATGCGCAATTAATAGATGACACTTTAGGTACCACTTTGGTATCAGTTTCATCAAGAGATAAAGAAATTGAATCAACAGGAACCAAAACAGACATTGCAAAATTAGTAGGCAAAAGCATTGCCGAAAAAGCGATAAGCAATGGAGTAGAGGTAGTTGCATTTGACAGAAACGGATTTTTGTATCACGGTAGGGTTAAAGCCCTGGCAGACGCTGCAAGAGAAGCAGGTTTAAAATTTTAGTAAATTATGTATCAAAAATACAGTAACGTAGAAAGGGTTAAACCTAGCGGGTTAGAACTAAAGGATCATTTAGTTGGTGTTAACAGAGTTACGAAAGTAACAAAAGGAGGAAGAGCATTTGGTTTTTCGGCTATCGTTGTAGTTGGAGACGGAAATGGTGTAGTTGGACACGGATTGGGTAAATCTAAAGATGTAGCCTCAGCAATTGCAAAAGCAATTGAAGACGCAAAGAAAAATTTAATTAGAATTCCAATTTTAAAACAAACATTGCCTCATGAACAAAAAGGCAAGTTTGGCGGAGCTAAAGTATTTTTAAAACCGGCTTCACACGGTACAGGAGTTATAGCGGGTGGTGCGGTACGTGCAGTCCTTGAATCAGTTGGTGTGCACGATGTGCTTTCAAAATCACAAGGTTCATCGAATGCCCACAATGTTGTGAAAGCAACGTTTGACGCATTATTGCAACTTCGTAGCGCCAGTATGATTGCTAAAGAAAGAGGAATTTCTTTGGAAAAAGTATTTAACGGTTAAAACAAGAAGCAAGATGGCAAAAATAAAAGTAACGCAAGTTAAAAGTAAAATTAGACGTCCTCAAAGACAAAAAAGAACGCTTGAGGCGCTTGGTTTGAAAAAGATGAATCAGGTAGTTGAGCACGATGCTAGCCCGGCAATTCTTGGAATGGTACATAAAGTTAAACACTTAGTTTCTGTTGAAGAAATTAAATAATAATATAAAGTGATGACATTAAATAACTTAAAACCTGCTGAAGGGTCAGTTAAAAATCAGGGTAAACGAATTGGTAGAGGCCAAGGTTCCGGAAAAGGTGGTACTGCTACCAGAGGTAACAAAGGTGCAAAATCACGTTCAGGATATTCAAGAAAAGTTGGTTTCGAAGGTGGTCAAATGCCTTTGCAACGTCGTGTTCCTAAATTTGGTTTCAAAAACATAAACCGCAAGGAATATGTAGGTGTAAACCTGCACAAGTTGCAAGAATTGGTTGATAATAATAAAATCACCGATGCCGTAACTATGGATGTTTTGGTTGAAAATCGTTTGGCCCGTAAAAATGACCTGGTAAAAATATTAGGAAATGGTGAGTTAAAAGCGAAATTGAATGTAACAGTTCATAAATTTACTGCCACTGCAAAAGCTGCAATTGAAAATGCAGGTGGTACAGTAGAAACGTTATAATAAGAGATAATACATGAAAAAGTTTATTCAAACCATTAGAGACATCTGGACAATAGAAGATCTTAGAAATAAGATTTTATTGACACTTGGATTTATGGCTATTTATCGTTTTGCAGCTCAAGTGCCACTTCCTGGAATTGATATTACTGTTGCGCAAGCAGCACTTCAAAATCAAACAAGCGGAGGCGGAATTTTAGGTTTATTGGATATGTTCACCGGAGGCGCTTTCGCGCAAGCATCAATTGTGGCTTTGGGAATTATGCCATATATTTCGGCATCTATTGTTGTTCAGTTAATGGGAATCGCGGTTCCATATTTACAAAAACTTCAAAAAGATGGTGAAAGTGGCCGAAAAAAAATAAATCAGATTACACGTTGGTTAACAATTGCAATTACTATGGTTCAAGGACCGGCGTACATTACAAATATTTATCAATTAATTCCGTCATCGGCCATTTATATTAGTGGAAGTATGTTCTGGTTAACCTCTATGATAGTGTTAACGGCAGGGACTATTTTTGCAATGTGGCTCGGTGAAAAAATTACGGATAAAGGAATTGGCAATGGTATTTCATTGTTAATTATGATTGGTATTATCGCTCGTTTTCCAGAAGCATTTATTCAAGAAGTTGTTTCTAAAGTTACGGCTTCAAACGGTGGTATGATTATGATTTTGATTGAAGTGATTGTTTGGCTGTTGGTAATATTAGTTTGTGTGTATTTGGTTACCGCAGTTCGCAGAATTGCTGTTCAGTATGCAAGAAAAACCGTTGCAGGAAACATAAAAAATGTAACGGGGTCAAGAGATTATATTCCTTTAAAATTGAATGCATCCGGGGTAATGCCTATCATCTTTGCGCAAGCAATTATGTTTGCACCAGCTTTATTGGCGAGTTCAGATAACGAAACCGTAAAATCAATAGGAATCTCTTTTTCAGATATGTTTGGTCTTTGGTATAATGTGTTATTTGCCACACTGATCATAGTGTTTAGTTTTTTCTATACGGCAATTACGATTCCTACCAATAAAATGGCAGATGATTTAAAAAGAAGCGGTGGTTTTATACCCGGTATCAGACCCGGTAAAGACACTGCGGACTTGTTGGACAGAATTTTATCTTTAATAACATTCCCAGGATCTGTATTTTTGGCTTTGGTTGCAATATTGCCAGCCATTGTTGTGAAATTCGGATTAACACAATCTTGGGCTTTGTTTTACGGAGGAACATCTTTGTTAATTATGGTTGGTGTTGCAATAGATACCATTCAGCAAATTAACTCTCATTTATTGAACCGTCATTATGATGGCTTGATGAAAAAGGGAACAAAAAGAAAAGCAATAGCATAATGGCAAAACAACCAGCAATACAACAGGACGGGACTATTACAGAAGCTTTGTCTAATGCAATGTTTCGTGTAGAGTTGGAGAATGGACACGTTGTCACAGCCCATATATCAGGTAAAATGCGTATGCATTATATAAAAATATTACCCGGTGATAAAGTTAAACTCGAAATGAGTCCATACGATTTAACAAAAGCAAGAATTACTTACAGATATTAAAGTATTAACGATGAAAGTTAGAACATCAGTAAAAAAGAGAAGTGCCGAGTGCAAGATTGTGCGTAGAAAAGGCAGATTATATGTAATCAATAAAAAGAATCCTAGATTTAAACAAAGACAAGGATAATTATGGCAAGAATAGCAGGTATTGATATTCCAAAAAACAAGAGAGGTGTAATTGCCTTAACTTATATCTTTGGAATCGGGAACAGCAGAGCTAAAGAAATTTTAGCCAATGCAAAAGTTGACGAAAGCACGAAAGTTCAAGATTGGACTGACGACGAAATTCACGGAATCAGAGAGCAGGTGGGAACCTACAATATTGAGGGTGAATTGCGTTCAGAAATTCAATTGCACATTAAGCGATTAATGGACATTGGATGTTACAGAGGAATTCGTCATAGATCTGGATTGCCTTTAAGAGGACAAAGAACCAAAAACAATTCTAGAACTCGTAAAGGAAAAAGAAAAACTGTAGCTAACAAGAAAAAAGCAACTAAATAATAACTAGAATATTATGGCGAAAGCAAGTACAAAAAAACGCAAAGTTATTGTTGAGGCAGTTGGTCAAGCACANNAGAGGTTCTAAAAAGAACACACCTTACGCTGCGCAATTGGCCGCTGAAGATTGTGGTAAAGTAGCCCACGAAGCAGGAATGAGAAAAGTGAAAGTGTATGTAAAAGGACCAGGTAACGGAAGAGAATCTGCAATTAGATCAATTCACAATTTAGGAATTGAAGTTTCAGAAATCATCGATGTTACGCCATTGCCACACAATGGTTGCAGACCACCGAAAAGAAGAAGAGTATAATTAAATTAAATTTTAACCGATAGGATTTTGTAAGATTATCGAAGGATTAGCCTTAATTCATAATCCCTATCATCTAATAATTAAAAATGGCAAGATATACAGGACCAAAAACTAAAATTGCCCGTAAATTCGGAGAAGCAATTTATGGTGAGGATAAATCTTTTGAAAAAAGAAATTTCCCTCCAGGACAACATGGCGCTAACCGTCGTAGAGGAAAAAAATCTGAATACTCTATTCAGTTGGCTGAAAAGCAAAAAGCAAAATATACTTANNAGTGCTGCACGTCAATTGGTGTCTCACCGTCATATCACCGTAAATGGAGCGTTGGTGAACATACCTTCTTATTCATTAAATGCTGGCGATGTTGTTGCTGTAAGAGAAAAATCAAAATCATTGTTGGCTATCGAAAACTCTTTGGCAAACAGAAGTGATGTTTACGAATGGATTTCTTGGAATTCAGAAACAAAACAAGGTAACTTTGTGAGTGTTCCTGAAAGATTACAAATTCCAGAAAATATCAAGGAACAATTAATCGTAGAGTTATACTCTAAATAATTTTAAAGATACCAATTCAATTATGGCAATTTTAAATTTTCAGAAGCCCGATAAAGTAATTATGATTGATTCTACCGATTTTAACGGTAGATTCGAATTCAGACCGTTAGAGCAAGGATTTGGTTTAACAGTTGGTAATGCTTTAAGAAGAGTGTTGCTGTCTTCATTAGAAGGTTTTGCAATAACCTCACTTCGTATTGAAGGTATTGAACACGAATTTTCAACAATCAAAGGTGTTGTTGAAGATGTAACAGAAATTATTTTGAACTTAAAACAAGTACGTTTTAAGAAACAAATTGATGATTCTGATAGAGAAACAGTAAACATTTCAATTTCTAAGCACGAGCAGTTAACTGCCGGTGACTTGCAAAAATACATTTCTGGTTTTCAAGTGTTAAATCACGATTTGGTAATTTGTAATATGGAGAAATCTGTTACATTGGATTTTGAACTTACCATAGAAAAAGGAAGAGGTTTTGTGCCTGCAGAAGACAATAAAAAATCTGGCGTTGCATTGGGAACCATTTTTACAGATTCAATTTTTACACCTATTAAAAATGTAAAATATGCTGTGGAAGATTTTCGTGTGGAACAAAAAACAGATTATGAAAAGTTGGTTTTTGATATCACTACTGACGGTTCAATTTCTCCAAAAGATGCCTTAACGGAAGCTGCAAAAATTTTGATTCATCATTTTATGTTATTTTCTGATGAACGCATTACTTTGGAAGCTGATGAAATAGCACAAACTGAAACCTATGATGAAGAATCATTACATATGCGTCAGTTGCTAAAAACAAAATTAGTGGATATGGATTTATCCGTTCGCGCACTAAATTGTTTGAAAGCTGCAGAAGTTGACACCTTGGGAGACTTGGTATCATTCAATAAAAACGATTTGATGAAGTTCCGTAATTTTGGAAAAAAATCTTTAACCGAATTAGATGAATTGGTTCATATAAAAGGTTTAAGTTTTGGAATGGATTTAAGCAAATACAAATTAGATAAAGATTAATTTAAAACTTAGGTTTTAATTAAGATAACATAAGAGATGAGACACGGAAAGAAATTTAATCACCTAGGCAGAAAAACGGCACATAGAAAGTCTATGTTTGCCAATATGGCTTGTTCTTTAATTGAGCACAAACGTATCAATACCACTGTGGCAAAAGCAAAAGCTTTGCGTCAGTTTGTGGAGCCTTTAATTACAAAGTCTAAAGACGACACCACGCACAATCGTAGGGTTGTATTTAGCTATTTAAGAAATAAATTTATGGTTACCGAATTATTTAAAGAAGTTTCTGTAAAAGTTGCCGACAGACCGGGAGGATACCTTCGTATCATTAAATTGGGAAGTCGCCAGGGTGATAATGCGCCTATGGCTATGATTGAATTGGTGGATTACAATCCAAATTACAATCCTAACAACAAAGCTAAAAAGAAAACCACTCGTAGAGGTAAAACTAAAAAAGTGGAAGAAACTGTTGAAGTTAAAACTGAAACTGCAGAAAAGAAATAATGGGGAACCATTGATCATATTAAAAGGATAAATTATTTATAGTTTATCCTTTTTTTTATATTTAAATTTGACACGACTAAAAAAAGTAACCTAGAACGAATGAAATATACACAACGAAAAAGAGCAATTTTATTTTTAGCCGATGGAACAATCTTCGAAGGAAAATCAATCGGTCGAGACGGGACGGCCTATGGAGAAATTTGCTACAATACAGGAATGACGGGCTATCAGGAAATATTTACCGATCCTTCTTATTTTGGCCAATTAATGTTGGCAACAAATTCCCATATTGGGAATTATGGCGTGAATGAGGATGAAATTGAATCCGATTCCATCAAAATTTCCGGATTGATCTGTAAGAATTTCAGCTTTAATTTTTCAAGAGTCAATGCGCAAGATTCTTTGGAGAACTATTTCGAGAAACACAATTTAATGGCCATTTCTGATATTGACACAAGAGCAGTTGTGCGTTATATTAGAGATAAAGGTGCTATGAATGCCATTATTTCTACGGAAACTGATATTGATGCCTTAAAAGAAAAGTTAAATGCAGTTCCCAATATGAAGGGTTTGGAACTGGCTTCAAAAGTTTCTACCACAGCATCTTATTATTTTGGTGATGAAAATGCATCCTATAAAATTTCAGCTTTAGACTTGGGCATCAAAAAGAATATTTTAAGAAATTTGGCAAAACGTGATTGCTATATAAAAGTATTTCCTTTTAACGCTACTTTTGATGAAATGAATTCATTTCAGCCAGATGGTTTTTTCTTGTCAAACGGACCAGGAGATCCTGAGCCTTTAGAGGAAGCAAGGCAAGTGGCGAAGGAAATTATAAACCGGAATTTGCCATTGTTCGGCATTTGTTTGGGACATCAGGTGATTGCTTTGGCAAATGGAATTTCTACCTACAAAATGCATACGGGACATCGCGGTATCAACCATCCCGTAAAAAACATCATTTCAGGAAAAGGTGAAATCACTTCTCAAAATCACGGTTTTGTTGTTAACAAAGAAGAAGTTGAAAATCATCCGGAATTTGAAATTACCCATGTTCATCTAAATGACGATACGCTGGCTGGTATGCGAATGAAAAATAAAAATTGTTTTTCAGTGCAATATCATCCGGAAGCAAGTCCGGGACCACACGATTCATCTTATTTGTTTGACCAGTTTTTAGAAAATATAAAAGCATCAAAACAGTAAATTTAAAAAGCCATTAACCAAAGAGTTAGTGGCTTTTTTTCAGTAAAACAAAACGAAAACGTTATCGTATTAATCGGGTTAATATACATAAAATTTATCCTGAAAATTTGTACCTTGCAGTAAGAAAAATAATTTTAAAATTTAATAAAATGAGTATAATTTTAGGAGTTCACGCACGTCAAATATTTGATTCACGTGGCAATCCAACAGTAGAAGTTGATGTAGTAACCGAAAACGGAATTTTAGGAAGAGCGGCTGTTCCATCAGGCGCTTCAACAGGAGAACATGAAGCAATGGAATTGCGTGATGGCGGTAAAGATTATATGGGAAAAGGCGTTCTTACAGCCGTAAAAAATGTAAATGAAATTTT
>DPCK01000133.1 GCA_003516285.1 Lutibacter sp.
GTAGTTGTTCCAAAAATGATTAAGTATTATAAGGAGAACGCAAAATAATTGGTAATTAAAATTAATGGGGTTTTTATAAATTACTATGATTTTTGATAAAACTCCCACAATCTAAAAAATAATAAAATGGATAATTTTTTCAAAGATACACCAGATTTTAAATTTCATTTGGAACATCCAATCGTTAGAAAAATTGTAAAATTAAAAGAGCGAAATTTTAAGGAATCAGAAGAATACGATTATGCACCTTTAAATCATGAAGATGCCATTGACACCTATGAAAAAATACTTGAAATTGTTGGTGAAATTTGTGCTGATACGATAGCAACGAATGCAGGTGGTGTTGATCTTGAAGGGCCGCATATTGAAAATAACGAGGTGGTTTACGCTAAAGGAACTACGGCAAATTATAAAGCATTGTATGATGCCGGTTTAATAGGAATGTCGTTACCAAGAAAGTATGGAGGCTTAAACTTTCCTTTGTTGCCTTATGTGATGGCTGCAGAAATGGTTGCAAGAGCTGATGCGGGTTTTGCCAATATTTGGGGGCTGCAAGATTGTGCAGAAACCATTTACGAATTTGGTTCCGAAGAACAAAGAGATAAATATTTACCCCGTTTTAACAGGGACGGCGTAACTGCCGCAATGGTTTTAACCGAACCCGATGCAGGTTCTGATTTGCAATCTGTAAAGTTGAAAGCGACTTTTGATAAAGAAAACAACACTTGGATATTAAATGGCGTTAAGCGGTTTATTACCAACGGTGATGCAGATCTTTCTTTGGTTTTAGCCCGTTCAGAAGAAAATACCACTGATGCCAGAGGATTGTCTATGTTTATTTATGATCGTACAAATCACGCGGTTGAAGTTAGGCATTTAGAAAAAAAATTAGGAATAAAAGGTTCCCCAACTTGCGAATTGGTATTCAAAAATGCGCCTGCCGAATTGGTAGGAAAAGAACGATTTGGACTGATTAAGTATGTCATGGCTTTAATGAATTCAGCGCGTTTAGGTGTTGGGGCACAATCTGTAGGAATTGCAGATGCAGCATATAGAGAAGCATTAAAATATGCGGAGGAAAGGGCACAATTTGGAAAATTCATTGTCAAATTCCCTGCAGTTTATGAAATGCTTACCAATATGAAAGTTCGATTAGATGCTTTGCGTTCACTGCTTTATGAAACAACCAGATTTGTTGATATTGTTAAAGTGTATGAAGAAGTTTTAAGAGACGGCACGTTAGAAACCGAAGAAAGAAATGAGCTAAAAAACTATTCAAAACTTGCAAATGTTTTTACGCCGCTTATCAAATTAATTGCAAGTGAGGCTTGTAACAGGATGGCTTATGATTCTTTACAAATTCATGGCGGAACCGGTTTTATGCAAGATTTCCCAATTGAACGAATTTACAGAGATGCCAGAATTACATCTATTTACGAAGGAACTACCCAATTACAGGCAGTTGCAGCTATAAAAGGAGTGACTACAGGCGTTTTCCTGGAGCAAATTAAACAGTATGAAAGTGAGGTTATCGGAGCGGATACTGCAATAAAAGAAAAACTTCAAAAAATGACTGCCAATTATGAATTGGCCAGTCAAAAAGTGATGGAAACCAATAATACAGAATATCTAGATTTCCATGCAAGACGATTGGTTGAAATGGCAGGAAATATAATTATGGGCTATTTGTTGATTTTAAACAGCCAGCGTGATGAGAAATTTAACAAATCGGCCAAGTTATTTGTAAATTTGGTAAGTTCTGAAAATAATGAAAAGTTTGATTATATTGATACCTTTGAAATTGACCATCTTGAATTATATAAGGCAACAGGTGAAGAAATTTTACAAGAGTTAGAACTGAATATTGAAGAAGATTAGGGCTATATAAAAACAAAAAAAAGCACAAATTTTTAAATTTGTGCTTTTTTTGTTTTAAAATAGATACATTAGCCGTAAATTTTAACTTTTGAAACTTTCTTATTCTATTATAATTCCTGTCTATAACAGACCTCAAGAAATTGATGCGTTGCTGGAAAGCTTGACCAAGCAAACTTTTACCGAGGATTTTGAAGTGCTTGTTATAGAAGATGGCTCTATCTTAAAATCGGATGAAATAGTTTCAAAATATGAAGGACTCCTTAATGTAAAATACCATTTTAAAGAAAATAGCGGGGCAGGAGCAAGCAGAAATTTCGGAATGCAATTGGCTACGGGTAACTATTTTATCATTTTTGATTCAGATTGTATTATTCCTCCTCATTATTTAGCTGAAGTTGATGATGCTTTAGATCAAAATTATACAGATGCATTTGGCGGCGCAGACGCGGCGCATAATTCTTTTACAACTGTTCAAAAGGCAATAAATTACAGTATGACTTCCTTTTTGACAACTGGCGGAATTAGGGGAAGTAGAAATTCTGTCAATAGATTTCAACCACGCAGTTTTAATTTTGGGATATCCAGGTTGGCTTATAGGATTATAGGTGGTTTCAGCGATATGAAAACTGGTGAAGATATTGATTTAACCTTAAGGTTGTGGGAGAAAAATTTTCATACACAATTTATTGAAAAGGCTTTTGTGTATCATAAAAGAAGAACTTCCTTGAAGCAGTTTTTTAAACAAACATACCTTTTTGGAAAAGCGCGGCCATTTTTAAACCGTAAATATCCAGATACAGGAAAAATTACTTATTGGTTTCCAATACTTTTTATCCTGTTTTTTATGGCATCAATTGTATTGCTGTTTTTTGGATTTATGATACCTGCAGCGTTATTTTTAATTTATTTTGCGGCGTTGATTTTAGATTCATTATTTAAAAATAAAAAAATATCCGTGGCCGCTTTAAGTGTTTTATCAACATTGATACAATTCACTGGTTACGGATTGGGTTTTTTAAAAGGATCGTTTAGTTCAAACTAAAGGGAAATAATTTGAAAAAATATTAAAAAAATAGCCGCTATTGCGGCTATTTTTAAGTTTAAAATTTAATAAACAGAAGTTTTAATTTTCCTCAACCTTGTTTTTTCCTTTGGTTATTTTTATGGTAAGTTCGTTTTTGTCTTTATCCAAATCCATAAAAATTGAATCGCCTTCTTTAAGTTTTGAAGTCACAATTTCTTCAGCCAAAGCATCTTCAACATATTTTTGAATGGCACGTTTTAACGGTCTGGCACCATATTGCTTGTCAAAACCTTTTTCTGCGATATAATCTTTTGCTTCTTTGGTCAAGACCAATTTATAGCCTAGATCATCAATACGTTTTGATAATTTGCTTAATTCAATATCAATAATTAAGTGAATATCTTCAATTTCTAAAGGATTGAATATCACCACATCATCAATTCTGTTTAAAAATTCAGGAGCGAATGATTTTTTAAGTGCATTTTCTATCACGCCTTTCGCATTTGCATCAGCCTGTGACGTTTTTGAAGCTGTTCCAAATCCTACACCGGCACCAAAATCTTTCAATTGGCGGGAACCAATATTGGAAGTCATAATAAGTATGGTATTTCTAAAATCGATTCTTCTTCCCAAACTATCGGTAATGTGACCTTCATCCAAAATTTGCAACAGCATATTGAAAACATCGGGATGCGCTTTTTCAATTTCATCAAAAAGCACCACAGCGTAAGGTTTACGTCTGATTTTTTCGGTCAATTGTCCGCCTTCTTCATAACCCACATAGCCTGGAGGTGCACCAATCAAGCGAGATACGGCAAATTTCTCCATATATTCACTCATATCAATTCTCACCAAAGCTTCTTCACTGTCGAATAATTCCATGGCCAACACTTTGGCGAGCTGTGTTTTGCCCACTCCGGTTTGTCCTAAAAATATGAATGAACCAATTGGTTTGTTTGGGTCTTTAAGTCCAACCCGGTTGCGTTGAATGGCCTTCACAACTTTGCTGACGGCTTCGTCTTGCCCGATAACTTTCCCTTTGATAAGGTTTGGCAAATCGTTCAAGCGTTTGCTTTCTGCTTCAGCAACCCTGTTTACCGGAATGCCTGTCATCATAGAAACCACTTCTGCCACATTGTCTTCGGTAACAATTTCGCGATTCAATTTTGAAGTTTCATCCCATTTTTTTTGTTCAGTCAGTAAAAAGCTTTCAACGCGTTTTTCATCATCGCGCAAGCGTGCCGCCTCTTCATATTTTTGTCCGTTTACAGCCGCTGTTTTGTCATCCCTGATTTTTTCCAACTGTTCTTCAAGTTGTAAAATTTCTTTAGGGACCACAATATTTGTGATATGAATTCTGGAACCTGACTCATCCAAAGCATCAATTGCTTTGTCCGGCAAAAACCGATCGGTCATATACCTGTTTGTTAGGGTTACGCAAGCTTTTATGGCATCATCAGTGTAGACTACATTGTGATGATCTTCGTATTTGTCTTTTATATTCTGTAAAATTTGAATCGTTTCCTCTACGGAAGTAGGCTCAACCATCACTTTTTGAAATCTGCGTTCCAAAGCACCGTCTTTCTCAATATTGGTTCTGAATTCATCCAAAGTTGTAGCGCCAATACATTGAATTTCACCACGCGCCAACGCAGGTTTTAACATATTGGAAGCATCTAAGGAACCCGTTGCGCCGCCGGCACCGACAATGGTGTGAATTTCATCGATGAATAAAATAATGTCATCATTTTTTTCCAATTCATTTACCAAAGCTTTCATACGTTCTTCAAACTGTCCGCGGTATTTTGTGCCCGCAACCAAGCTTGCCAAATCCAAGGAAACAACGCGTTTGTTAAATAAAATACGTGAAACTTTACGTTGAATAATGCGCAAGGCCAAACCTTCGGCAATGGCCGATTTACCAACGCCAGGTTCACCAATCAAGATTGGATTGTTCTTTTTTCTTCGGCTTAAAATTTGAGAAACACGTTCAATTTCTTTTTGGCGGCCAACTACAGGATCTAAATTTCCTTCTTCGGCCAAACGCGTTAAATCACGTCCGAAATTATCCAATACAGGTGTTTTTGTTTTCTTAAGCGGTGTTTTTTCGCCTCGTGCCTGTTCAAAAGGATTTGATTTAGAGGTATCAAAATCGTCATCATTAGAATCTTGCGCTTTTGGCAAATCTATTTCTTCGTCAAAGAATAATTGCTTGAAAACAGTTTTCACATCATCATAGCTCACGTCAAAATGTTGCAATAATTTTGTTGTTGGGTCATTTTCATTGCGTAAAATGCATAACAGCAAATGCGCTGTGTTCACGGCTTCGCTTTGATACAATTTGGCTTCCAAAAAAGTCGTTTTTAACGCTTTTTCAGCTTGCTTTGTCAGATGTAAACTTTTCTTTTCGTCGGTTTCCTTTATGGAATTAATCGGATTTAAACCTTCAATTTTTTTACGTAAATGATCCAGATTTATTTCTAAAGAATTTAAAATCTCTATTGCTTTTCCTTCCCCTTTTCGCAAAATTCCCAAAATAAGGTGTTCCGTACCAATAAAATCGTGTCCTAAACGCAAAGCTTCTTCTTTACTGTAGGCAATTACATCTTTAACTTTTGGTGAAAAATTATCGTCCATTATCGTATGTTTATATTGTAAATTTAACTGATTTTTTTCTTTTTTAAACACAAAAAGTGAACCACTTTTTCATAATTTATTTCAACAGACTTTTTTTGGGCATTAAAAATACTGAAAACCAGTGTGTTAATGCTGGTTTAAGTGAACTTTTCATTGTTGATAAAAAACAGAAAAACAACGTGACAAAAAGGCCATAAAAAAGTGAAAAGTCGTATATTGCTTTGTTAAAAATTGACACAAAATTAAATAAAAATTTATGGCAGACGGAGAAAAAATTATACCAATTAATATTGAAGATGAAATGAAATCTGCTTACATTGATTACTCAATGTCAGTAATAGTTTCAAGGGCATTGCCTGATGTGCGAGATGGGTTAAAACCCGTACACAGAAGGGTGCTTTTTGGTATGCACGAATTAGGAATTAAAGCAACAGGATCTTATAAAAAATCAGCAAGAATAGTTGGGGAAGTTTTGGGTAAGTATCATCCGCACGGTGACACTTCGGTTTACGACGCAATGGTGCGTATGGCTCAAGAATGGAGTATGCGATATATGATGGTGGACGGACAAGGAAACTTCGGTTCTGTAGATGGCGACAGTCCTGCAGCAATGAGGTATACAGAGGTTCGTATGCAAAAAATTTCGGAAGAAATGCTTGCGGATATTGAAAAAGATACGGTAGATCATCAATTAAACTTTGATGACACTTTGGAAGAACCAACCGTTTTACCTACCAGAATTCCAACGTTGTTGGTGAACGGCGCTTCGGGTATTGCCGTTGGGATGGCCACAAATATGGCTCCCCACAATTTAACGGAAGTTATCAATGGCACTTTGGCTTACATCGAAAACAGGGATATTGAAATTTCTGAATTGATGCAGCATATTAAAGCACCTGATTTCCCAACTGGCGGTATTATTTACGGTTATGAAGGCGTAAAAGAAGCTTTTGAGACGGGCAGAGGCAGAATTGTGATGCGCGCAAAAGCCATTATTGAAGAAGTTAATGGCCGTGAAAGCATTATTGTCACTGAAATTCCTTATCAGGTGAATAAGGCAGAAATGATTAAAAAAACTGCTGAATTGGTCAACGATAAAAAACTGGAAGGCATTGCAAATATTCGCGATGAATCAGACAGAAATGGAATGCGTATTGTTTACATTTTAAAACGTGATGCCATACCAAATATCGTTTTAAACAATTTATTCAAATATACCGCGCTTCAAACATCATTCAGCGTCAACAATATTGCTTTGGTAAAAGGGCGCCCAGAACAACTAAATCTAAAACAATTAATTCATTATTTTGTTGAACACAGACACGTTGTTGTGGTGCGAAGAACAGAATTTGNNCGTTTTGAGTTGTCTGAAATTCAGGCAAGAGCCATTGTTGAAATGCGATTGCGTCAATTAACGGGTCTTGAGCAAGATAAGTTGAGAACGGAGTATGATGAAATTGTTAAATTAATTATCGATTTAAAAGATATTTTGGCAAACGAAGAAAGACGTTTTGAAATTATTAAAAATGAACTTATTGCCATAAGAGATAAATATGGTGATGCCAGAAGATCGGTGATTGAATATGCCGGTGGAGATTTGTCTATTGAAGATATGATCCCAAATTCAAACGTAGTAGTAACTATTTCACACGCGGGATATGTTAAACGCACAAATTTAGATGAATATAAAGTTCAAAACAGGGGCGGACGCGGACAAAAAGGGGTTGCCACTAGAACTGAAGATTTCTTAGAACATTTATTTATGGGAACCAACCATCAATATATGTTATTCTTTACCCAAAAAGGAAAAGTATTTTGGATGCGTGTTTATGAAATACCTGAGGGTGGAAAAAATTCAAAAGGAAGAGCCATCCAGAATTTGATAAATATTGAACAGGATGATACCGTTAAAGCATTTTTGGTTACGGAAGATTTAAAAATTGAATCTTATGTTAACAGTCATTATGTAATTATGGCAACTAAAAAAGGTCAGGTTAAAAAGACTTCTTTAGAACAATATTCCCGTCCAAGGGCAAACGGAATTAACGCAATAACCATCAAAGACGGCGATGAACTTTTGGAAGCCAAATTAACTACAGGCGACAGTCAGGTAATGCTTGGATTAAAATCGGGTAAAGCCATCCGTTTTGAAGAAAGCAAAACACGTCCGATGGGAAGAAATGCTTCCGGTGTACGGGGAATTACCTTAGCCAATAAAAATGATGAAGTTATTGGAATGATTGCCGTTGATGATATCAACAGCGATATTTTGGTGGTTTCAGAAAATGGGTACGGGAAACGCTCTAAATTAGAGGATTACAGAATAACCAACCGTGGAGGTAAAGGCGTAAAAACCATAAATATCACTGAAAAAACAGGTAATTTGGTAGCTGTAAAAGACGTGAAAGATGATGATGATTTAATGATTATCAACAAATCCGGAATTGCAATCAGATTGGCCGTTGGCGACTTAAGGGTCATGGGAAGAGCAACCCAAGGCGTAAAATTGATCAATATAAAAGACAACGACTCCATTGCAGCAGTTGCGAAAGTGATGCACGAAGAAGAAGTTGAACTTGCTGATAGTGACATTGAAAATGATATAGAAATTAACAATGGCACGGAAATTGAAAACAATGAAGAAGATAATTTAAATCAAGAATAAACCAGTAACAATAAATCATAAAAAATGAAAAAACAATTAATAATCCTGTCAGCTTTTTTTATTAGTATGACAGTTTTCGCCCAAAACGATGAGTTAAAAACCGCGGAAAAAGCCCTTAAAGCAAATGATTTTGCTACTGCAATGTCAGCAGTGAACCAAGCAGAAGGTTTAATCGCCAATGCAGATCAAAAAACAAAGGCCAAGTTTTATTATTTAAAAGGTATGGCATTGTATCAAAATGGAAATCCTAATGCCGATGTTCAAAAAGTTGGAGATGCTTTTAATGAATTGATTAATTATGAAAATCAAACCAATAAGCCTAAGTATTCTTCTGAAGTTGGTGTGTTGCTTAACAAAATGATTATTGCAGTCGCAGATAATGCATCAAACAGTTACAGCAAAGCGATAGAAACAAAAGAAGATGCAGATTATCTTAAAGCCGCCAAAGAATTTCAACAAGTGTATGCTTTAAGTCCAAGAGACACTTCTTATTTAGACAATGCCGCCTTGGTTTACTATTTTGGTAAGGATTATGATAGTTCTATTAAATTATATGAAGAATTATTGGCTTTAAACTACACAGGAATCACAACAGTTTTTGTTGCAACAGACAAAGCATCTGGAGAAGATGTTGTTTATGGTGATAAAAAAGCTATGGATTTACAGGTTAAATTGGGATTGGCTGAAAACCCAAGAGAAGAAAAAAAGGAATCAAGACGTGAAATGATTTTCAAAAATTTGGCCCAAAATTATGCTGACAAAGGAAATAATGAAAAAGCTATGGAAATCATTGCAAAAGGAAGAAAAGAATTTCCAAGCAGTTATTCTTTGTTAATTGATGAAGCCAATATTTACTATAAAGCTGGCGACAATGCTAAATTTAAAGAGCGTTTGGAAGAAGCTATCAGATTAAATCCTACAGAACCAACTTTGTATTATAATGTTGGGGTTATGAATATGGATCAAAAAAATATTGATGAGGCCATCAAAAACTTTGAAAAAGCCATTGAATTGAAACCTGATTATGCTGATGCTTACAACAATATTGGTGCTGCAATTATTGAAAAAGCGGCTCCTATTATTGATGAAATGAACAAGAGCTTGGCCGATTTCAAAAAATATGATAAACTTCAGGTACAACAATTTGACATTTACAGAAAAGCATTGCCTTATTATGAAAAAGCGTATGAGTTGAATCCTAAAAGCATTAACATTATCCAAACGTTAATGGGATTGTATGAAAATTTGGAAATGACTGATAAACTTGAAAAAATTAGAGTTGTTTACGAAACATTAAGACAATAACATCAGTACAATTTATAAAAAAAGCCCACTATTTAGTGGGCTTTTTCATTTATATGATCTTTTTAATGACACGTAATTTATGGGTATGCCTTTGCGAATCGACATTAAAAATACCACTGTGGTCAATCCTGTCAATTCTTATTTTACCGTTGGCGTGAATAATGTAATTGTCTTTCATAATAATGCCAACGTGCACAATAACACCATCTTCATTGTCAAAAAATGCCAGATCTCCCGGTTCACTTTCTTCAATAAAACTTAACGCTTCACCCTGAGTTGCCTGCTGGCCGGCATCACGCAATAATTTATAACCGCAAAGTTTATAGGCCATTTGTGTAAAACCGGAACAATCTATTCCAAAAGGCGTTTTGCCGCCCCATAAATAAGGTGCATTTAAAAACTTAATCGCTATTTCAATAAGTGATTCTTTTGGCAGTTTTTCATTAATAACTTTTCCTTCGTAATGGTAATTTATAGCTCCTAATTTTAGGTTTTTGGCATTATAAAAAGGCAATGTGGCGCCAATGGCAACGGTTAAGAAATTGTTATTTTCATCAGTTACAAAATCTACCAATTCACCGGCCAAAGTTTTTGTTGATTCTTCTATTTCGAAGTAGTTTTCTTCTGAAATTTGTTGGTATTGGTTGGTGTCAATCCAGCCTTCGTAATTGTCAAAAGCAAGTCTGATTTTACTCCATTTTTGAANNCCGTTACATATTGCCGCTGCACCATATTTAGCTTTGTTTTGTTCCAGCACCGAAGTCAATGCAATAACGATTCTAGCGCCAGACATACCAAGTGGATGTCCTAACGAAACAGCGCCGCCATTCACATTCACTTTTGCAGGATCTATTCCTAAAAGTTTAATATTGGCCAAACCAACAACTGCAAAAGCCTCATTAAATTCAAAATAATCAATGTCCTCTATTTTTAAACCTGCTTTGGCCAACGCTTTTGGAATTGCTTTTGCAGGCGCGGTGGTAAACCATTCAGGTTCATGTGCGGCATCTGCATAACCAATTATTTTCGCGATTGGTTTCAGATTCAATTCTTTGGCTATGTCGGCACTCATAATCACCAATGCTGCAGCGCCATCGTTAATGGTTGAGGCATTTGCGGCAGTTACGGTTCCTTCTTTACTGAACACAGGACGTAAGGTTGGGATTTTAGCCAAATCTACATTTTTATATTCTTCATCTTCAGCAAAAATAATGGGATCTCCTTTTCTTTGAGGGATTTCAACAGGAACAATTTCCTTGGAAAACTTTCCTTTTGACCAGGCATCGGCTGATTTTTTATAGGATGCGATGGCAAAATTATCTTGGTCTTCACGTGTAAATTTATATTCATCGGCGCATAAATCACCGCAGGTTCCCATATGTTTTTGATCGTACACATTGATCAAACCATCAACCAACATACCATCAGCAACAGCAATATTGCCAAGCTTGGTCGATTTTCTTCCTTCGAGATAATGTGGAATTTTACTCATATTTTCCATTCCGCCAGCCACAATAATTTCAGCATCACCAGTTTTTATGGCTTGGGCGGCAAGCATAATTGCCTTCATCCCAGATGCACAAACTTTATTGACAGTGGTGCAAGGCACGGTATTTGGAATTCCGGCGAAAAGCGCCGCTTGTCTGGCAGGTGCCTGGCCCAATCCGGCAGAAACCACATTTCCCATAAAAACTTCATCAACAAGTTTTGGGTCTAATTTTATTTTATTTAAAGCGCCTCTAATGGCAACTTCCCCTAATTTTGGGGCTGGTATGTCAGATAAACTACCCAATAAACTTCCTATTGGTGTTCTGGCTACGGATACAATTACAACTTCTTTCATTTGCAGATATTATTTATTTTTATTGGTCAAACTGCCTGTCGGCAGGCAGGTGGAATTTGCATTTCTAAAACAGTGCAAAAAACTGTAATTGAGTTATGCTCATTTCATTTTGTCTTGATTCAAAAATTCAATTGCGAAATTAAGCAATTTTATACAATTTTTAGGAATTTAGGGATGGGATTATGCTATTTATTTACCTAAACAATAAAAAAGCAAGGTGATTTTTTACCTCCTGCATTGAAAATAATTGCAACTTAAAACGGCGTGTCTTTTAAAAATATTGTGGGCTATAAATGCTGGTAACATAATAATTGTTATTTTTGGAGGGAAAACAGCGATTGGTGAAAAAAATTATAAACAAATTACTTGTAAATCACTCTTTAATATATAAACTATTCCTATATATCCTCACGGTAATTTTAGTTGTTTATTTATTCCCAAAAGGGGGGCAGTTTAAGTATGAATTTCAAAAAGGGAAGCCTTGGCAGTATGAAAATTATTATTCGCCATTCGACTTCTCCATTAAAAAATCTCTTCAGGAAATAGAAGCTGAAAAGCAGCAAATTAAGGAAAACTCGAAACAGTTTTTTGAATATAATGATGAGGTTGTTTTAAATGTTAAGAAAAACACGACAGCTAAGCTATTGGAATACCTGGAGACGGCCAAATTATCAAATCAAAGCAAAAGCAGACTTTTACAAAAATCGGACGGTATTTTAAATGAAATATATGAATATGGCTATTTAAATCCTTTAAGTGAGCAAAAAATTGAAAATGTTGAAATAACCTTAAGACGCGGAAATTCAATCCAGAATATTCAGCCAAACAAACTTTTTAAAGCATCCCAAATATCAGCTTTTTTAAATACTAAATTTGGAAATCAGCCATTTTCAAAGGAGGAAAAAAATGTTTTAACCATTATTTCGAATGAATTAAAGCCGAACGTGACTTTTGATGAGGATTTCACCCAAAAAGCGTACGAAGAAAATTTAAGCCATATTTCCTATACAAAAGGACTGGTTGCTGAAAAAGAACGGATTATATTTAAAGGCGACATTGTTGAGGGAGAGAAATTGGTGAAATTAAATTCACTTAAAAGCGAGTTCGATTCGCAGGTATGGAGCAAATCAAATTCCAATTGGATTGTGTTGGGATATACGTTATTGGTGGCATTGTCATTTTTAATGCTGATACTTTTTTTAAGAAAATACCGACTTGATATTTTTGAAAATAACAACAAAGTGACCTTCATATTTTTTAATATGATATTGGTTATTTTGCTGATTACGTTGATTGTGAAATATGACGCCAAGTTTATTTATGTGGCGCCCATAGTGATATTGCCGCTGGTTTTAAAAGCTTTTTTCGATTCCAGATTGGGGTTATTCGCCCATACATTAACGGTATTGTTGCTTGGTTTTATTGTTCCTAACAGTTTCGAATTTGTTTTCCTGCAAATAATTGCCGGGATAGTGACCATTTTAACAATTTCGGAGTTGAATAAAAGAGCCAATTTATTTCTTTCTGTTTTGCAGATTACCTTTGTTTATTTTGTGGCCTATTTTGCTTTTTCTGTAATTCAGGAAGGGAATGCCCAAAATTTAAATTATGAAAAATTGACTTATTTTGCGATGAACGGGGCTGCAACTTTATTTGTTTTACCCTTAATTTATATTTTCGAAAAACTTTTTGGTTTGGTTTCAGATGAATCATTAAAAGAATTGTCGAATTCAAATTCCAAATTATTGCGTGAATTGGCTGAAAAAGCGCCCGGAACATTTCAGCACTCTTTGCAGGTAGCTAATTTGGCTGAAGCCTGTGCTATTGAAATTAACGCAAATTCAATGTTGGTGCGGACAGGGGCATTGTATCACGATATCGGCAAAATTGAAAACCCGATGTACTTCACTGAAAATCAGGTGACAAACGTGAATCCTCACAACGAACTTGAACCAACCGACAGTGCTAAAATTATCATTGATCATATCATCAATGGCGTAGAAATTGCGAAAAAGAATCATATTCCCGACAGAATTATTGATTTTATAAGAACACATCACGGAACTACATTGGTTTATTATTTTTTCAAAAAAGAAGAACTGAGCGGGAACGTTTTTGCAGAAAGTAATTTTCATTATCCAGGTCCAATTCCGTTTTCAAAAGAAACAGCCATATTAATGATGTGTGACTCTGTAGAGGCGGCGTCTAAAAGCATAAAAGAACCATCTGCCAAAGCGTTTGATGATTTGGTTGAAAAAATTGTAAATAAACAAATGGATGACGGCCAATTTATGAATGCTGATATTACTTTTAAAGAGCTGCAAACCATTAAAAAGGTGTTAAAGAAGAAGTTAAAGAATATTTACCATTTGCGAATTGAATATCCTGAATAAATAAGTACTTCTTTTCATTAAAAAAGTATGATAAATGTTGTGTGAATGCATTTGTAATGCTACATTTGCACTCGCAAAAATAAGTTCATAAAGCAAATATCAGGAGAGGTGCCGGAGTGGTAACGGAGCAGATTGCTAATCTGTCGACGGGTAACTGTCGCCAGGGTTCGAGTCCCTGTCTCTCCGCTTTTTATTTTTCGGGGTGTAGTACCGTGACAAGCACGGCATAAACTACGCTCAGTTGAATATTAGTTTACCACACCATCGGGGTGTAGCGTAGCCCGGTTATCGCGCCTGCTTTGGGAGCAGGAGGTCGCAGGTTCGAATCCTGCCACCCCGACAAATGGTCGCATAGCTCAGCTGGATAGAGCACCTGCCTTCTAAGCAGGCGGTCGAAGGTTCGAATCCTTCTGCGATCACTGAATCAATCATCAAAAGGCATCAAAACCTTGCAAAACCTAGGATTTGCAAGGTTTTGTATTTTTAGGATTATCAAAATATATGATAGAATATCATATATTAGGTCAACAAATCGGTCAACAAAATTCACACGTGAAATCTGTTGACCGGCAAGATTAAAAAAATGTGGGAGCGCCCGTAAATTCTAATGATTTTACATTTGTGATTTCATTAAAAACGGTCTGAATTGAATAAAAAATTTCAATAGTTTGATAAAGCCCGGTCAACAACATTGAACATATTTTCACTAATCCCGACAAAACCATAGTTGATTTGACTTTCGTCTAAAACAAAGTTTAACTTTAAAAGACGACAACTATGAAAACATCTACAACATTTTCTATCCTAATTTGGATAAATACCTCGCGTTTAAAAAACAACGAGGCAGAAATCTTTGCGAGAGTGACCGTAAACCTAAGACGTACCAATATCAGTCTGAAACGCAAGATAGACGTTGAATCCTGGAACAGATCCAAAGGTCGTGTTAAAGGCAATTGCAAGGAGGCGAGAACCTTAAATTTATACCTGGATCAAGAACAGGCCCGATTATTTGAATGCTATCAGGAACTTAGGGCAGAACAACAACTAGTAACGGCTCAGGCAGTCAAAGCACGGTTTTTAGGCTTGGACACCATCCACCATTCCCTTTTGGAGCTAATAGAATATCACAACACAACTATGGTAAACAAACTTCATTATGACACCATGCGCCATTACAAAACCAGCCAGCATTATTTAAGACTGTTTATGGAGCAAAAAATGAAGACTTCCGATGTTTATTTAAAGGATCTCAATTATGCCTTTGTCATCAATTTCGAAAACTTTCTGCGAGCCCATGTGCCTGCAGACTATAGAAATAAAATAGGGAACAATACCGTGATGAAGCATATCCAGCGCCTTCGAAAAATGGTCACCATGGCTTTTAAAATGGAATGGATTGTAAGGGACCCTTTCGTTAAATTTCAATCTTCTTTTGAAAAAAGCGAACGCGAATTTCTTTCGGAAGAAGAATTGCAAAGTATAGAAGCGTTTACATCTTCATTTGAAAGGCTTTCTTTGGTAAAGGATCTTTTTATTTTTAGTTGCTATACGGGCATTGCCTATGTTGATGTTATGACACTTACTAAGGATAATATTTTAAGGGGAATAGACGGGAACTTATGGATCATCACCAAGCGACAAAAAACAGGAACATCTGTTAAAATTCCCATTCTGGAGCAAACGCAATACTTGATTGATAAATACCACGACAGTGTCCGGGCGAATATAACAGGAACTTTGTTTCCGGTGATGTCAAATCAAAAAGTTAATAGTTACTTAAAAGAAATTGCCGAAGTCTGCGGCATTAAAAAGAACCTGACTTTTCATGTGGCCCGTCATACATTCGCAACCACGGTAACGCTTACTAACGGAGTGCCAATTGAAACCGTCTCAAAACTTTTGGGCCATACCAAACTGGCAACCACGCAAATTTATGCAAAGGTTATTGAGCGTAAAGTGAGCGATGATATGCAGGCTCTGCGATTTGTTTTGGATAAAAACAAAAAAGAAAATGAGTTGAAAAATGGTGAATCAATTGGTTAAGAGGGGTTTTATTTTTTAATCAATAGAAAAAGTTATTGTCAATTAACCATAGGAAGATATTTATTTCTGTTTTCATAAATCACCCATAAGTATATTGCAAGTAGTGGAAGGACAATCGTTAGTCCTTCTGGTGCTATGGTAAAATGAGTGAGCATGATGCCTGTCATTATGGGAGCAAGAATTACGGCTCCCAATGCCCTCACTTTTGGGAAGATAAATAAGATACCGCCTATGATTTCAGCAGCAGCAATAAGTGGCATAAGCCATCCAATCTGCATCATGGCTGTAAACATCTGCATGGAGTCCTCTGGCATGTCTTCTGGGACAGGCATATAGTTAAAAAATTTGTTAAGCCCTGCGTTAATGAACATCAATCCAAAAAGCAAGCAGAAGACGAAAAGAATTTTTTGTTTCATTGTTGTCGTTTTTAAAGTTAGTGTTGTATTTTCAATAGCCGCCAAAAGTCTCGTCTTGCGCAGTAGAGTGGGGCAGCACTTGACTTTGCAAGAACTCACCTAACTGAAAAATTCGAAGGAATTTTCAGAATATGCGAGAGCAATTACTTATGGCGATTGTGTGTGTCCTGCAATAGCAGTGCTCACAATTAGTGAAACTAAATGAAAAAATCCAAAAATACAAATATGAATTGAAAAAAAGTTGTTGGTTATTTGCTTTTACGAAACTCTTAAAATCTTTTCCATCTTCTTGCCTTTAGCCAATTCGTCCACTAGTTTATCTAAATATCTTACTTGTCTTGTTAAAGAGTTTTCAATTTCTTCAATTCGATAGCCACAAATAACCCCTGTAATTAATTTGGCATTGGGGTTCAATTTTGCTTTCTTGAAGAATGTTTCAAATGTTTCTTTATTGTCAATGAATTCTTGTAGTATTATGTCATCAAAACCGGTCAGCCACGCTATTACTTGATGTAATTCTTCTTTTGTCCTTCCTTTATTCTGCACTTTTGAGATATAGTGAGGATAAACTGATGCAAAAGACATTTTTGCAATACGGTCATTGTGTTCAGGGGTTGTTTTCATAGTTCAACTTTTTTAAACCACTTTTGTGCAGAAGATCTGCGATGCGGACAGCCGGGCCAGCAACAGGGTTGCCGTTTTCCTTCTTTTAATTCATTAATCATACGGAGAATATGTTCAGCTCTTGTTTCTGGTTTTTGACAATAGTAACCCAACAAATCCATTCGTTGCGTTGAATAGGCGTAAGGCTGTCCCACCGGTCAAGAATATTAGTATCGGTTTTCGAAGCACTTTCTTGTCGACTTGCAACAAACTTACTTAAATGCCTAAAACTTGAATTTACCACTTTACCCGCCATAAGTTACATACGCTGTTGTAAGCCGTTTTTAGTTGGCTGTTGTATTTGGTTTATGTCTAATTTTAAAGTTACAAGAATTAGCAATAAAGCACATTTTATTAGCTTCCTCGTGCAATTCGTTTGCTTTTTCAATCATTTTTGAGTCGGTGATTCTTACCATCGGGTTAAGCGTAACCGCGATGAATTTTCCACTTCCACTTTCAGTTTCCTCCATAATTCCTGTTGCATTGTCCAAATATTCAGTTACTACAATTTTGTGCACCGAACATAAATGTAGATACCAAAGCATATGGCAAGCTGACAAGGAAGATAAAAAAAAGTCTTCTGGATTATATCTTGTCTTATCTCCCAAGAATGAAGGGTCAGATGAACCATTAATTCCGCCATATTTCCCGTCAGCTATGATTATATGGTTTCTGTTATAAGACTTGTAATTCAGGGTTCCTTTTCCCTCATTTCCCGTCCATTCAACTTTTATTTCATAATTGTGTTTTTTCATTTCTATTTTAAATTCTATCGGTTTCTTTAAATGGCTTACAACGTGTTTGTTTAATGATTTGCACAACGTAAAAACCAAATATTTTTCCACCATAGCAATATTTTTATTAAATTCTTGTCGGTTCGTTATTTAGTTTAAATGTAAGCATAAATTATATGTGCTTGTCTGTAGTTTTTAGTCAGATTTTTATCGAAATACTCGATTGGTCGCGTAATCTGAAATTGTATCAGACTTTCCATTGTAAATAGAATTAGGAAAATTTTCCCTAATCAGCTTCCTAATATGAAAATCTGTTATATCTCGTAATAGTATTTTAATATTAAAACCCTTTGCTGGTATGATCATTGTCATATGATCGCAATTATTTTTATGACTACATTTTTCGTCTTTTAACAGATCACGAATGTTATTTCTCAATAAGTCAACATTTTGTTTGAGAATCTTTTCAGAAGAATAATTCTCACGGGCTGAACCAATTCTTACTAAATCAAATTTTATGTCCATATAATTTAATTATTTTTTTATTCCACTTGAGTGTAATTCTGGATTTGAGTTTGAAATCCAACTCTTAATTTATCATAAATTTACATTTTTTAATTCGATTTATTATTTTATCATGAATCTCGAAATTACAGGTAACGGTTTTTGTATTATGATTTATGCGACTAAAAAATCAAAGATTTTGCTGCCGTTGCAATATTACTATTGAATGTTTGTCAGTTTGTACTAAATCCGATTTAAGCATAAATTATATACATATTAACTAAAGAGCTATTCAGATGATGATTTGCGAACCGTCGTAAAGGCGAGACTCGTTTGGCCTGCCCTGAGCTAACCGAAGGGTACGGTGGTGGATAGCCAATACCCCACAAACAATTTTAGTTGTTGAAGAATTACAAACTTGGCTAACTGGTTTATAGAAATCATAAATATTTAGTGGAAAAAAACGCCCATTCTCATCCCAATATTCATTTATAATGGAAAAAAAAGCCCAATAATTGCCTTTTAGTGGAAAATAAAGTATAGTTTTGCTTCAATAAAGCACCACTAATGGAAAATTTTGTCCCAACACATCTTCAAGAAATTATTTATTCATCGAGCGATAAAAAAGTGAGAAAACAAATTGCTATGCTTGAAAATACAGGTAAAATTAAAAAAATTGCACCTCGTATCTTCACTTCCAACTTTATTGATACTGATGAAATTATTATAAAAAGGAATATTTTTTCTATTTTAGGTAATTTATATCCGGGTGCATTATTAAGTCATCGCTCGGCAATAGAATTTAAACCAACAACCACAGGACAAATATTTGTTACCTATACCTACACCAAAAAAATAGAATTGCCCGGAATAACAATTCGTTTTATGGAAGGTATTGGAGCAATTGAAGGCGACAATTCATTTTCGGGAGAACTATTTGTATCTCAACAAGAAAGAGCCTTTTTAGAGAACCTACAACCATCAAGAAAATCGGGGCCAGAATCTAAAACAATTTTAATTTCTGAACTCGAAAATAAACTAGAGAAAATAGTACAAGTAAAAGGCGAAGAAGGTTTAAATCAAATTAGAGATATGGCGAAAGTAATCGCTGATAAATTAGGAATGCAAAGTGAGTTTGAGAAATTAAACAAGCTTATTAGCGCATTATTATCTACACAACCATCAAAAATATTATCATCTCCACGAGCGATTGCAAGAGCATTTGGAAATCCTTATGACCAATCAAGAATAGAATTGTTTGAGACATTATTCCAAGAATTAAAACAAAGAGAATTCAAAAATGTGATAGATAGAAATACAACGAATACTGCTTTTCAAAATTTTGCTTTTTTTGAATCCTATTTTTCCAATTATATCGAGGGAACTCGATTTGAAGTTATTGAAGCAAAAAATATTATCGAAACCGATACGCCAATGTTCAATAGAGACGAAGATTCTCACGACATATTGGGAACGTATAAATTGGTAAGTAATAAAATCGAAATGAATGTTACGCCAACTTCTCCAGAGGAATTCATTAATATTCTTCAATACAGACATCGGTTGCTTTTGGAAGCGAGAATATCAAAAATGCCAGGCGTATTTAAAGATAAAAACAATCGTGCTGGAGAAACATTTTTTGTCGATTTCGAATTAGTAAAAGGAACATTAATAAAAGGTTTTGATTTTTACAAAGCACTAACAGACCCATTTGCAAAAGCGGCTTATATTATGTTTATGGTTAGTGAAATCCACCCATTTTTGGACGGTAACGGAAGAATTGCAAGAGTAATGATGAATGCCGAATTAGTCAAAGCAGAACAAACAAGAATAATAATTCCAACAGTATATCGTGATGATTATTTAGGAGCTTTACGAAGATTAACAAGGCAACAAGATCCACTAGCTTATATAAAAATGTTGCAACGAGCACAAGAGTTTAGTGCAATACTAAAAGCAGATAATATCGAAGAATTAGAATCGCAATTAGAATCAAGTAATGCTTTCAAAGAACACGATGAAGCCAAATTAAAGATTATCCGATAGCCTTTATCAACCCATTATCGCATTCAGCTGTACAAAAGCCGTCTTTTGGATATATCGGATCAATTTGTGCCAATGATATCGGTTTGTTAGTGCCAGTGATATCGGTTTGAATTGTGCCACTTTTGAAAAATCAAGTACAAAAAACAGATTATTTAATCAAACTTACCTTTTCGCTCTTTATATTTTAGGGGTGCAGCATCCGCCTTAATGGCAAATAAAAATACTTAAAAATACACCTATAATTTCGGTGTTCCCACAGGGGTCAGCTTGCTCCGGAATATCCATACAGTTATTCCGGTTGAGGAGCTCGATAATTATATGGATGCACTTGAAAAATCCAGTGTTGAAGGAAATATTGGACAATTTACTGTTGCTTTTAATAAAGGGATTGATTGTATTTTAAAAACACAATACAAACAGCAAGGTATTTTAACAAGTTGGTGCGCACAGCACGATGAAAAAACGCTTATGCCTGCAAAAGCCAGGGCATATGAGCTGCCTTCCTTAAGTGGAAAAGAATCGGCCAAAATTGTATTGCTGCTAATGGAAATTGAAAATCCGTCAAAGGAAATTATTACGGCTGTTAACAGCGCCGTCGCTTGGTTTGAAAAAGTGAAAATTACAGGATTAAGAGAAGACAGATTTTATAACGAAAAAGGCAAAATAATTGATAAAAAAATGGTTCCAGATGAAAATGCGCCACCTATTTGGGCTCGTTTTATGGAATTGGATGACAACACGCCGTTTTTTTGTGACCGGGATGGCATTAAAAAAGCAACCTTGGCTGAAATTGGTGCTGAACGAAGAAATGGGTATGCCTGGTATACAGATCAACCAAAAGAAGTCTTGAAAAAATATCCAAAGTGGGTTAAAAACAATAAGATTATTTTAATTGAAAAGGAAACTGTAAAAAAAAAGCCAACAGATGAATACAATATAGTTGTTTCTCACGATGGCAATGGCGATTTTACAAGTATTCAGGAAGCAATAAATGCTTCAAAATCTTTCCCTTACCAAAGAGTAACTATTTTTATAAAAGACGGTATTTATGAAGAAAAAATTAAAATTCATGAATGGAATACAAATCTTTCATTAATTGGTGAAAGTAAGGAGAAAACCATCATTACCTATGATGATTATTTTGGTAAAATGAATTTAGGAAGGAACAGCACCTTCTACACCTATACTTTATTGGTTGAGGCCAATGATTTTTACGCATCAAATTTAACAATACAAAATACTTCCGGTGAAGTTGGCCAGGCAGTGGCATTGTCTGTGTTTTCGGATAAAGTTGTTATTGAAAACTGTAATATTTTGGGAAATCAAGATACATTATATGTTTCTGGAGATGGAAACAGGCAGTATTTTAAAGATTGTTATATTGAAGGCACCACCGATTTTATTTTTGGAAAAGCGACTGCTTTGTTTGAAAATTGTATCATTCACAGTAAAAAAAATTCCTATATAACTGCCGCAGCCACTCCTGAAGGAACTGAATTTGGTTTTGTGTTTAAAAATTGCCAATTAACGTCCGAAGCAGATATTAATGAAGTTTATTTGGGAAGACCTTGGAGAATTTATGCGAAAACCATTTTTATCAATTGTGAAATGGGCAATCATATAAAACCGGAAGGATGGCACAATTGGGCTAAGCCAGAAGCTGAAAAAACCGCATATTATGCCGAGTATCAGTCAACCGGTTCTGGATCTAATTCCGAAAAAAGGGTAGCTTGGTCACATCAGTTAAAAAAATGTCAGGCAAAAAAGTATACAATTAAAAAGATACTTGGAGAAAAGAAACGCAATTCAAACCATTTATGGTACGAAATAAATCAGGTTAAGAATTAATTAATTTTAACACAAATAATGATGGGTACAAAAATAACACGCAGAAAATTTGTAAAAACTACCGGTGCTGCAATAGCCGGATCAATGATTTTTTCTCCGGCATTTAGCCAGGTTTTAAATACATCAACACTAAAGAAAAGAGTTGCTTTGGTAGGTACCGGCAGTAGAGGTAACTCTTTCTTTGGAAAATTTTTAAAAAATGAATATGGTGATTTAGTAGAGTTTGTGGGTTTATGTGATCATAATATAGGAAGAGTAACCTATGCCAAAAATTTTATTGGAGTCGATTGTCCGACATTTACCGATTTTGACGAAATGTTAAGCAAGGTTAAAATCGATTTACTAATGGTAACCACCGTAGATGCGACTCACCATGAATTTATCATCAAAGGCTTGCAAAAAAACATTGATGTGGTTACTGAAAAACCAATGACTACCGATGAACAAAAATGCCAGCAAATTATTGATGCGCAGCGGGATTCGAAAGGAAAGTTAATTATGGCTTTTAATTATCGTTACGGAAAAGTGTTTACCAAATTGAAAGAAATTATTGATTCTAAAGAAATCGGGGATTTAATTTCAGTTGACTTGCATTGGTATTTAAACACGTTTCACGGTGCAGATTATTTTAGACGCTGGCACGGATTAAGAGAAAAATCAGGAACGCTTTTGTTACATAAATCTGCACATCATTTTGATTTGTTAAATTGGATGATTGGCTCAGATCCTGTTGAGGTTTATGCCAATGGTGCACTCGAAAAATATGGAAAGAACAATGCTTTTAGAGGTAAAAACTGCAGATCTTGTGAACATACGAAAGAATGTGATTTTTATTATGATATGACAAAAAATGAGAACTACATGAATTTGTATGCCGCAAATGAAAAATATGATGGCTATTTAAGGGATAATTGTTTGTGGCGGGAGGAGATTAATATTTTTGATAAAATGTCTGTGTTGGTTAAATACGCCAATAATGTGGAAGTAAACTATTCATTAACAACGTATTCTCCGTTTGAAGGATTTCGTTTTGCGTTTAACGGAAAAGAAGGTAGGTTAGAAACTGAGGAAGGAATTCCCTGGAGAGAAACCAATCCTGAAGATCAGGCTAAAATTCATGAAAAGGAAATGGATAATACTTCACACACCAAAAAAGAAGTTAATTTTCACGAAATTGTTACGCAACGAAATTTTGAAGAATATAAAAGAATAGAATTTCCTTATGTTAGAGCTGGACATTGGGGCGGTGACAAATTAATGTTTGATGAAATTTTTAGAGGAGAAAATAGCAAACCAATGTTAAATCATGCGGCAAATGTAAGAGATGGTTCATTGGCAGTTTTAATTGGCATTGCAGCCTGTAAAAGTATTGATACCGGTTTGCCTGTTAAAATTTCGGAATTAACAGATTTGGTTCCTCAAATACATAAATGGGAAAATTTTTAAATTAATTTTTTTGGATTATAAAATAACAGATAAATGAGGATTAAAAGTATTTTAAGAGTTTTATTGGTGTTTTTAGTTACCAATTTTGTATCAGGGCAACAAATTACCGTTTATACAATTGGTGATTCCACAATGGCCAATAAACCAAATCCAGATGAAAATCCTGAAAGGGGATGGGCGCAAATGTTGCCGCAATTTTTCAACAAGGATGTTACGATAGACAATAGAGCCGTTAATGGACGAAGCACCAAGAGTTTTATCGATGAAAAACGCTGGGATTCTGTTCATAAAACACTAAAAAAAGGTGATTATGTTTTTATACAGTTTGGGCATAATGACCAAAAGGAAAATGATTCCAAAAGATATACAAATCCGCATACAGCCTATCGCAATAATTTAATTCGTTTTGTAAAGGAAACACGTGAAAAGGGAGCTTTTCCAATTTTATTTTCCTCAATAGTTAGAAGAAATTTCAATGAATATGGAACTTTAGTTGACACGCAAGGAAATTACCCAATGGAAGCTCGTTTGGTAGCAAAAGAATTTAATGTTCCTTTTATTGATCTTCAATATCTTTCTGAACAATTGGAAGAATCTTATGGTACAGAAAAATCAAAGGAATTGCATTTACACTACAAGGCCGGCGAAATAGCCTATTATCCTGAAGGTAAAGAAGACAATACGCATCTTTCGGTAAAAGGAGCCACTGAAATAGCAAAAATAGCGGTTGAGCAACTTCAACTAATGGAAATGCCTTTGTCAAAAAAAATAATCAAATTATAAAGTTTTTTAACATCCACAACTATTAAATTCATTCAACAAAACAAAGATGGGTATTTTAAAATATAGAAAAAAGAATCTTATGATTCTGATTGTTGGTTTCATAATGGGAATTAATAATATGTATGCTCAAGATGAAATTATTCCTGTTTGGTCTGATACAATTCCAGGTGCTTTAACTAAAAATGGCTATCAAGAAATAGCATTATACAAAGACGGAATAGCCTATAACATAAGTAAAGTTACGACACCAACCTTGTCCGTATTTTTACCAGACAATGATAAAATTAATAGCTCGGCAGTAATAATTTGTCCGGGCGGTGGTTATGCCTATTTATCTATAGACAAAGAAGGCTTTAAAATTGCACGATGGCTAAATTCATTAGGCATAGCCGCTTTTGTTCTGAAATACAGATTGCCAAGTGATGAAATAATGGTAGATAAAACGATTGGGCCATTACAGGATGCACAAGAAGCCGTTCGTGTAGTTAGGCGCAATGCCAATAAATGGAAGATCGACTTGAATAAGATTGGCATTATTGGGTTTTCTGCAGGAGGTCATTTGGCGGCAACTCTGTCTACACATTATCTTGATATTTTATACACCACTTATGATACCATAAGTGCACGTCCAAATTTTGCAATGTTAATTTACCCCGTAATTTCTATGAAAAATGAAATATCGCACCAAGGCTCGCGCGATAATTTGTTGGGAAAAACACCTTCCGATTTATTGATAAAGAAATTTTCTATGAATGAGCAAGTAAAGAGTTTAGCACCGGTAACTTTTATGGTACACGCCTATGATGATGCGTCTGTATCTGTAGAGAACAGCATCAAGTATTATCAAGCCCTAATAAAACATAAAGTGCCGGCAGAATTGCATTTATATGAAAAAGGAGGACACGGTTTTGGTCTTGGAGTAAAAGAAACCAGTCAATATTGGACAAACCAAGCTGAAAATTGGCTTCGATCACGTCATTATACAAATTAATTGAGAACGATTTTGGATTGAAAGTGTTAGAATTCATTCTTATTTAAGATTTCTTCATTTTGTTGATTGCTATATTAAAAAAAGTATGAGAAAGCTTGTTGTTACTGGTTATTTTCCAATTTTTGGATTTCATAAAACACAGCTCAAATTGAATGTTTTACATTCTTTCGATGATATTATTATTGATTTAAATTTCATATTGATGCTCAATTTTAAAATGAAGGTTTAATTCGGATATTTAGAATATATTTGCACGAAATTTGAAAATACCATATATGAAGCGTATCAACGAGTACAAGAAAATATTTAAGATTGAAGGAGAAATTAATTTGAAAGAGCTGAAAACTACTTACAGAGGTTTGGTAAAAGAATGGCATCCTGATAAATTTCAGGACGAAGAAAAAAAGCTTGAGGCAGGAAAAGTAAGTACAAAAATTATTGACGCCTACCATTTTTTAGTAAGTATAGCTCCAGAAACCAAAGAGTCTAATCTAAAAGAATACGCCAGTTTAACTGCTGAATCTAAAATTGAAAACTTTCAACATAAAAGTATGCTCTTGGAAATTACGTTTGCTTGCGGAACCACTTATGAATATTTTGGCGTGAACCAAAACCTTTTTACCAAATTTGTAAATAGTGGCCAGCGCTCTAACTTTGCCAAAAGAAAATTATACAATTCTTTCCTTTACAGAAAGTCGAAAAAAGCTGCCTAAAAGGCTACTCCATATATAAAAGAAATGAGGAGATTGGTAAATTATTTAAAAATGTAAATAAGCAACATCACAACACCTACCACCACCAATAACTTATTTAAAAAGTTTATTTTTTCATCGAGTGAAGCTATTTTTTTTTCACTCTGCGCTAACTGAAACGCAAGATAATCTATGTCTTTTTCCATTATTCCCAATTTTAAAACGCCAAAATTTGTGGGGTAACAAATAATAATTCAATAATTGTCAATATTTTCGGGGTTGTTTGGGGTCTATGGATTGGGGTATTTATCCAAATTTTTTGGGTGTTCTCATATTATCGTCCATTTCCTTTTTTAAATCTACCGCCTGTATATAAATAGATATTTTGCTTCTGATAAAATAAAGAATGACAAAAATTAAAACTAAAAAAGGCACCGTATAAATAAATTCTACTTCATCTACATATAACTGGCTATCATTAATGACAGCGATTAGTTGAAATAAATATACTGTAATAGGGATGATAAGAGCGTGAACCCACCAGTGTTTGTTAGTTATGAACCATATAAGCAAAAGTAGTAGAGGTACAAATTTAGAAAAGAAAGTATAAACAAATATAAACGCTGTTCCATAATATCCGCCTTTAATCTCACCAAAAATGGTATTCCAGTTTTCTAAATCTTGAGGAATACTTTGATAAATATATAACAAATAAGGGGTGGAAATTATTAGTAGAATTATAACGCTACTTAATAATAATGATGTTTTTCTATTGCCTTTCATTATGAAATTGGGGTTAGTGATTTCAAATATAAATTAATATATTGAATTGTGCAACTATATTTCAACACAAAAACCACAATAATATTGTTTATTGTGGTTTTATTTATTTTGAAATAAATAAATGCTTATTGTAGATGTGTATTATCCTTGTCTAGGAACAACTATATCACCTTTAAAAATAGCTTGATTGTTAGATGAAGTATAGCTTAATACTGTTATTGCCACAAAAGCAGCAACCATAAGCAATCCGAAAATTAATTTTAATTTTTTCATGTTAAATAAGAATTAAATGATTAGTAAGAACATCAAATATATAATAAATCTAACATAAAGACAAAAAAATCCCGCATTTTTTCTAATTAATTTTAGAAAAAAGGGGTTCGGAAAGCTATTTTTCTCTTATTTTACAAGGCTTGAGCCTTAAATAAAAAAGTTAAAATACTTTTAAATTTTATTGTATAAAACTTCTATTTTGGAGATTTTAAAAGCTAAAATTGATTTTTTGTGGGATAAAAACGGGTATTTTTATCGCCCAAATCAACTAATTGCAAACCCTCTCCGTAAAAATTCGCAATCTTAGGGACGCTCTTATGGGGCAAATATAAAATAAAGATTTTAATTATGCAAAATATTTTGCGAAATATTACCAAAAAGATGTATTTTATTTATCAAAACGTGTAGTTTGTTGTAATTGCGGGTTTTTGACTTTGTTTTTTATTTGTCAATAAGCTGATTTAAATTTGAATTTTAAATTTTTGTACCAATAATTAGGAATTAAATGTTAAGTTCAATTTTCGACTACGGTCTTTCAACTTATTCAGCATAAATAGTCGCTTTGTTTCCGCGTGAAAAGCCAATCAGACAAATACCAAATTCTTTGGCGAAATCTACCGCTAACGTAGAACAGGCAGAAACCGCCACCACAATGGGGATTTTAGCGATAAATGCTTTTGAGATAATTTCATAGGAAACCCTTCCGCTTACAAGCATCACAAATGATTCCTTTAATTGGTTCGTATGTAACAATTCACCCACAACTTTATCAACTGCATTGTGCCTTCCAATGTCTTCTTTTAAAGAAATTATTTCGTAATCTCTATTAAATATGGCTGCTGCGTGTGATCCTCCGGATATTTCAAATGTTTCTTGTTTCAATTTCATTTCATTAAACATTGCAGACAATCTAGTGGTGTCGAAAATATTGTTGTTTGCTAATTTGACGCCACTATAATTAATGTCTTCCAGTTTTTGTTTGCCACAAATACCGCACGAGGAAACAGAAAGCAAGGTGCGTTTGTTTAAATAGCCTTTGCCGAGTTGTTTTTTAGGGATTATGGCGTTGAGTATTGAAAATCCGTTGTCACGTTTTTCGACGACTTCAATCAGCAAATTTTCTTTCCCCTTATAAATATCTTCCGCATAAAGCAAACCTCTTATCAATTCAAAATCGTCTCCCGGCGTTCGCATAACCACTGTATAAGGTTCCTTATTTATGTTTATTTGTAAAGCAGCTTCAACCACCAAAGCATCGGTTACTTTTTTAGGAACTCCGTTTGTCAGTTGTAAACCTTCGTAATTTAATGTCTGCATTTATTTGTTGTAAATTTGAAATGTTATTCTTAAAATGTAATATGTTAAACGTTGGGTTATTGATTAGGAAGATGTGATAAGTAAAAAGCGCCAAAATTCATATTAGTACTTTCATTATAAAATTGGCAAACAGTTTATTTAAGAAATTTAAACTTAAATTCTATTGAGCTAACCTGAAACTTGAAACCTGAAACCATTTCCAAAAAATCAGACTTTTTCAAAATCAACGGCCACCACTTTATATTCCGGTGTCATTGTTTCTTTGTCTCCAACGCTTCCTGTGATCAGATTGATAAATACCTCGGGTTGGTGAAAAGTAGTTCTTAAAATGCCTCTTTTTACCGATTTAGCATACTTTATAGGGATGTTAACACTTCCTCTGTCGGAAAACAGATTCACAATGTCACCATCTTTAATTCCTTTAGCTATAGCGTCTTTCGGATGCACTTCTAAAATGTCTTTTCCCAAAATAAGCTGATTGTCGGTTCTTCGTGTCATCGTGCCCGAATTGTAATGTTCCAGTTCCCGACCTGTAGTCAAAATAAACGGATAAAATTTTCCGTGTGAAACAATTTCAGGAGATTCTTCAAAATCGAAATGGTGAAATGTGCCTATTCCTTTTCTGAAATGGCCACCAATATGCAGCATTTTTGTATCGGTTCCGTCTTCTTTAATTGGCCATTGTAGTCCGTTATCACCCAAACGTTCCCAAGTCAACCCTTTCATAAAAGGAATCACATCGGCAATTTCTTCAATCACTTTTGCGGCATCATAAGTCAGTCCGGTCGGTTGGTCGTAACCCAATCTGCTCATCACATCAATGATAATTTGTCCGTCAGGCTTTGTATTTCCAATAGGCTCAATCACCTTATTCACACGTTGCACGCGACGTTCGCCGTTGGTAAAAGTGCCGTTTTTTTCGAAATAGGAGGAAGCAGGTAATACCACATCAGCCATTTCTGAAGTTGCGGTCATAAATAATTCCTGCACCACAATCAATTCTAATTTTTCAAAAGCTTTTATGCTGTGATAGGAATTCGGATCGGTCATAATCGTATCTTCCCCCATAATATACAAGGCTTTAATTTTACCGTTGATGGCTGCATCCAACATTTGCGGAATTTTCAATCCCGTACTTTCCGGCATTTTTTCAATCCCGTATTTTTGTGCATAATATTGTTGAACATCTGGTTTGCTGACATCCATATAACCGGCTCCCTGATGCGGTTGTACGCCCATATCGGCAGAACCCTGAACATTATTTTGTCCGCGCAACGGATTTAATCCAACACCGTTTCGGCCAACATTTCCTGTCATCATCGCTAAATTAGACAATAACATCACCGTTTTGCTTCCCTGAAAATGTTCCGTTACTCCCAAACCGTGAAATTCCATCGCCCTTTCTGCGGAAGCATAAGCAATCGCGGCATCTCTAACCAATTCCTTTGAAACGCCCGTAAGTGTTTCCAGTTCATCCATATTTAGATGCGCTACGTGATTTTTGAATTCCTCATATTTTTCGGTATAAGAATCTATAAAATGCTGATTCACCAAACCTTCTTTAATGATATAATAAGACATCATATTCAAAACAGCCACATTGGTTCCCGGCCTGATTTGAAGAAAATAAGTCGCCAAATCTGCCAAACTCGTTCTGATTGGATCAACAACGATCGAAGTCACGCCTTTCATAAAAGCCTGCTTAATTTTAGCGCCCGTTACAGGATGGCCTTTTATCGGATTTGCCCCAAAAAGAAAAATAGCATCTGTTTGTTTTAAATCTTCAATGGAATTTGTGGCAGCGCCTGTTCCGAAAGCTTTTTGCATTCCGAAGGCAGTAGGAGCGTGGCAAACACGTGCACAACCATCAATATTATTGGTTCCAACGGCTACACGAATCATTTTTTGCATTAAATAATTCTCTTCATTGGTGGCTCTTGAGGAAGAAATTCCGCCAATGGCATCAGCGCCGTATTTATTTTTGATTTCAATTAATTTTGAAGCGATAAAATCATAGGCTTCATCCCAAGTCACCACTTCAAATTTGCCGTTCTTTTTAATCATAGGTTCCCGCAACCTGTCGGGATGGTTGTAAAACTGAAACGCAAAACGGCCTTTTAAACAGGTATGACCCTGATTTACTTCAGCAGTTTCAGGGGCTTGAATTCCCCTGATTTTTCCGTCGATAACAGCTACTTCCAACTGACAGCCAACGCCGCAATACGTGCAGGTTGTTCTAACAGTTTTATCTGGAATTAAGGTTTTTGTTTCATATTTATCGGTCAACGCTTCGGTCGGACAAGTTTGTACGCAGGCGCCGCAAGAAACGCAGGCCGATTCGTTAAAAGTGGTGTCGAAACCTTTGATAATATTGGTGGCGAATCCGCGACCCGACATTCCCAAAATCATTTCTCCCTGAATTTCCTCACAAGCTCTAACGCATCTGAAGCAATTGATGCACTGCGATAAATCCGATTTTATATAAGGATGTTCGCGATCTGGCTGAATATCTAAATGATTTTTTCCTTGAGGATAACGGATATTCGGAATCCCAATTTGTGCAATGATTTCTTGAAATGGTGTTGCTTTTTTTCCTGCGGATGGAAAAACTTTATCGGCAGGATAATCGGTTAACACCAATTCGACAATATTTTTGCGAAGGCGTTTTATTTTTTCGGTGTTGGGATAAATATACAATCCTTCAGAAATAGGGGTGTGGCAAGAAGCCAAAGTTTTTGTTGACCCATCTTTTTCGCGCGCCACTTCAACCGAACAAACCCTGCATGAACCGAAATTTTCCAATCGGTCATCCTGACACATGGTCGGAATGGCATTTTTATTTTCTTCAATTCTTCTGACAAATTCCAGCATGGTTTCCCCTTGCAAAAATTCGTGTTCGATGTTGTTTATAAATGCTTTCATGGTCGTTTAGTTTGTAGTAAAATACTGTTTTAACTCAGCCTCAAAATATTGCAAGGCGTTTTTTACCGGCAACGGAATTCCGCCGCCCAAAGCACAAAGCGATCCAATTTCCAAGGTTTCCAATAAGTCATCAAATAACTGCCGGTCAATTTTATAGTTTTCTTGTTGCGCTTTTTGAAGCATTTCCATACCTCNNCATCCGCAGTGAATTCCATTAAATGCTCTAAAAACTGAATCATCGGAAAATCTTTTGGAATGGAAACAACACTGGCGTGACCCAATAAAAATCCGTTGCTGTTTAACGATTCAAAGTCCAGTGTTAAATCCTTAATTTTATCAAAAGGAACAATTCCGCCCAAAGGTCCGCCAATTTGAAATGCTTTTATTTCCGATTTTAATCCGTGTCCAAAAACCTCAAAAACAGTTTTTAGGGGCGTTCCCATTTCAATTTCATACATTCCCGGTGTGTTGAAAAAACTGTCCAACGAAACCAGTTTGGTTCCGGTTGAATTTTCTGTTCCCAAAGCTTCATAAGCTTCTCCGCCATTTTCCAGAATCCAATGAAGGTTCGCAAATGTTTCCACATTGCTCAAAACAGTTGGTTTTCCAAACAAACCGTATTGTGCGGGATAGGGCGGACGAACGCGAACTTCCGGACGCAATCCTTCTATAGAACTAAGCAAAGCGGTTTCCTCGCCGCAAACATAGGAACCTTGTCCGCGAATAATTTTGAATTTAAAATCGCCAATCAGACTTTTTTCTTTTAAAAATTCAATCGCTTCACCAATAATGCGAATAGAATCGGGATATTCTCCCCGAATATATAAAACGCCGGTATTTGCGCCAACGGTCAATCCTGCCATATACATTCCGAAAAGCACTTTATGCGCCTGATGTTCCATCAAATACATATCCGAATAAGCGCCCGGATCGCCTTCATCGGCATTGCAAACAATGTATTTTTGGATATTTGTTTCTTTAATTACAGCGTCCAATTTAAACCAAAACGGGAATCCGGCACCGCCGCGACCGCGTAAATTCGATATTTTAATTTCCTGAATTACTTGTTTTGGATTTTTTTTATAAACTTCAGCCAATTTGTAAAAAGTCTCAATATCTTCAATTTTTGAAGTTAAAATCGGGGTGGTGTTGCAGCTTATGTTGTACTTATTTTCTTGGTAATTTTTGTTTACAATGATACTTTCAAGTTCCTTTTCATTTGAAGAAGAATAGGTATTGTCGTTATACATAAACGCATTGTTGGTGTGGCAACGGCCCACGCAGGCAGCGTGACCGATTTCGTCTTTGTCAAAATGTTTTTCTAAATGCTGATGCAATTTATTTTGGGTATTTGCAACCATGCAAGCCGTTCCACTGCACACATGAATTTTTTTGTTCCGGTTGCTTTCTCTGGTAAAATCATAAAAAGAGGCGGTGCCGGCTATCACGGAATCGTCAATCATAAATCGTTTTGCCAGTTCCTGAAAATCGGAATTAGCCGCGTTTTTATGTGATAAATCTGCGATATTTTCGAACAAATTATCATCCAATTCCTTTCTTGACGATAATGAGCGTATGTTTTTATTTGCCATTTTAATGAGTATAAACGGCTAAAAATACTAAATTTTAATGATTTTTGCTAAAACAACTTTTAGGTTTTCTCACAAATAAGCACCAAATGCCTGTTGTTTAAATCGGTTGTAAAAAACAAATATTGATTTCCGCCATCTTTCAATCCGGTTTTTTTCCGAATCTGCGCAACGGTTTCGGGGAAATTTCGTGTGGTGATATTTGCTTTTTTTGAAGGAATTAATTTTAATAATTGTTTTTTATCGTAAGATATAACGTGCTTTATTTCAAACTTTCTTCCGGGAAATTCGATTAATTTATCAGAAGTGTATAAGTGTGAATGCTGATGCAATTTATCAATTTTTAAATGTGCTGAAATTTGTTGAAAAGCCCCTGCTTTTAAAATGGCGGCATTTGGTTCGAAAAGATATTTTTTTGGTTCGGAAAAAGTTGAAGAAACACTTGCGTTTAAACTGAAATTAAATGGCTGAATTTCTTCTTTATTGAAGTTAATTGATTTAATTACAATATTTTGCGCGTAATTTTTCTCCAACAAAAACAGCAATTCCTTCACTTCATTTTCAACAGCAACCACGTGAATTTCTCTTACAAAATTCAACTCATTTAGGGCGCTTGTGAAATCTAAAATTGGTGAAACTTTCAGCAGTATATTGTCGGTTTTTTGAAAAAGTAAATCCAGGTTTTCGGGAATATTCGGTAAGCAGTCCTCCAGCAAAAAAACTTTTTCTTTGACATCATTTCTGCGGGAAGGATCGGCGTAAATCCAATCGAATTTTTCTTCGGATTTTTCCAGAAATTCAATTCCGTCGCCAAGATATGATTCTATGTTTTTGACTTTTAACTGTTTGAAATTATGTAAAACAATGGCAGACAATTCTTTATTAATTTCACAATGTGTTATATTCTTAATTTTATGTGAAAAATAAAAAGCGTCAACACCAAATCCGCCGGTAATGTCGATTAAAGATTCTCCAGAAACCAAATCAGATTTATACTTTGCGGTAATTTCAGAAGAAGTTTGTTCAATATTAAGTTTGTTCGGATAATAAATGTTTTCTGAATTAAACCAAGTCGGTAATTTTTTTTCACAACTGTTTTTGGCCAAAATCTGTTCTGCAATTTCCTGGATGGAAACTGATTCAAACGGACTTCCTTTTAAAATCAGTTTTGTGACATCCGATTTTAAATGCGCGTTGATAAAGTCCTGTATTTCTTTATTTAGGATTTGGTAATTCAATGAATTGTTGTTTTATAAATTGCTAAGTTCTACCAGTTTTGAAATGGTATTCCAGTTTCTTGTTGTTGTAGCTATTTTTAATTTTTTTTCAAATAAATTGTTGTTAAGTTTGGTGTTCCCATAGCCATTTGGACAATATAAATAAATGGCGTTTTCAATCAATTGAAATTCGTCATCACTGTTTGCTACAAGAATTTCAATAGTTGGAATTCCATCTAAATCAGGCATTTTATTTAATATAGTCACATGCAATTTTGAAATATCCGTTGTTGGATCTTTGGCAAGAAACGGATTGGCATTAAAAATAGTTATTAAGTCATTTTTGGTTAAAATCAGAACTTCAATAGTATGTCCAAAATGCTTTGAAATTGCTGAAATTATCGTGTTCTCAATAAGTATTGGTTCCTTAATGTTAGACTTAAAAATTACATTTCCGCTTTGTATATAGGTAGTAACATCATGATAACCTAAATCTAAAAAAAGTTGCTTTAAATCGGTCATTTTTATTTTATGGTGACCAGATACGTTTATTCCGCGTAAAAGTGCAATATAAGTTAACATAATAATTGATTTTTAATTTTTTTGTAGTTGATTTAATCTGAAAAATTGGAGGTGCCAAATTGGATCCTCAAGTTTTCAAATTCATTTTAATTCCCAATTCAGGCATATTGGTCTAAAATCCAGCCGCTTTATCATCGCCTCTATAATCTGCGCCGCCCTCTAATTTTCCGTTTGGCAATCGCAAAATAGCATCCACTTTACCCAAAATTACCGAATTTTCCTGTTTAATTTGATAGCCTTTTTGTTGTAATTGATTTAACAGCAAACTGTCAAAACCTTTTGGTTCAAAAGAAACAACATCAGGCAACCATTGGTGGTGAAATCTGGGTGCATTTACAGCATCTTGCATGCCCATTTTAAATTCATAAACGTTTAAAATGGTTTGCAATACAGATGTGATGATGGTTGAACCTCCTGGTGAGCCAACCGACATATAAAACCGGTTATTTTTTTCCACAATGGTTGGTGTCATAGAACTCAGCATGCGTTTTTCAGGAGCAATGGAATTCGCATCACCGCCAACCAATCCAAACATATTTGGGGTTCCAGTTTTTGAGCTGAAATCGTCCATTTCATTATTCAAAAAGAAACCGCCTTCAGAAACAAACACTTTGGAACCATAAGCGCCATTTAGGGTTGTTGTAGCGGAAATGGAGTTTCCATATTTGTCCACAATGGAATAATGTGTGGTTTCATCACTTTCATAGCCTATAATTTTTCCTTGTTTTAAAGTCGAAGAAGGTGTGGCTTTGTCCCACGAAAAACTGGCCATTCTTTTTTGAACGTATTTTGATGAAATTAATGTGTCAATCGGAATTTTCACAAAATCGGGATCACCTAAATAATAAGAGCGGTCGGCATAGGCCCTTCTTTCGGCTTCCGTAAGCAATTGAACGGATTTTAAGGAATTGTGTCCGTATGAAGCAATGTCAAAAGGTTCAATCGCCTTAAAAATTTGCGCGTTACAAATTCCGCCGCTTGATGGTGGCGACATGGAAATAATTTTCAAATCTTTGTAATTAAACTCAATCGGAGTTCTCCATTTTGCTTCGTAGTTTTCTAAATCGGCTTTGGTGATAATTCCGCCCAATTTCTGCACATAATTCACCATCATTTCAGCTGTTTCTCCCTTATAAAATCCGTCTCTTCCATGGTCTCTGATTCTTTCCAGCGTTTTTGCCAGCTTCACATATTTAATGGTGTCGCCTTCTTTCCAGTCCGCATCCAAAACAATTTTGATTTTGTTCACTTCCCCAAAAAAATGTCTGTTATTTGCCAGTCTTTCAGCTTGTTTTTTGGTAACCACAACGCCTTTATTGGCCAAATCAATCGATGGCTGAATCAATTCCGAAAAAGGCAAACTGCCAAATTTTTGGTGGACTTTAAACAATCCGTCCACCGTTCCCGGAACGCCAACAGCCATCGCGCCCAAAGTGCTTTTTCCTTCTATAATATTGCCGTTTTCATCCAAATACATATTTTTTGAAGCTGCAATCGGCGCTTTTTCCCGGTAATCTAAGGCTCCGGTTTTTCCGTTGTGGGTTCTGTAAACCATAAATCCGCCACCGCCAATATTTCCGGCAAAAGGATAAGCAACTGCCAAAGCCAGCTCTGTGGCAATCATCGAATCAAACGCATTTCCGCCTTTTTTCATAATGGCAACGCCAATTTTTGAGGCTTCTTCCCGCGCGCTCACCACCATTGCGCTGTCGGCAATTAATCCGGTGTTTTTATTGGTCTCTGTAGTTTCTATTGTTTTTACTTTGCATTGTGCAAATAGAAAAATAAAGGCGATAAATGTGATAGTTTTTTTCATTTTAATAATAATTCTTTTGTTTTTTCTTCTGCAAATTGCATTAATTCTATAAAAAAGGTAGTGAAATCGGCTTCAAAATCTTTATAGTGTATTATCAAATCTTCTGTTGCCAAATCCATTTTTGAAATTCCTTTGGTGCGTTTGTTCATCCCTGTTAAAATCTTTTGAATACCTTCAATTGAAGCGTTACTGACCAGCCAATTGTATTCAATCATATATGGAAGCAATTTCTGAATTTTTTCAGGAAATATTTCAATATTTTTCTGAAAAAATGAATAGACATTTTTGGCGTAAATCTCTAAGGGAATTTCTGAATATTGATGCCAGTTCTTGGCCAAAAAATGATCATATAAAATATCAATAATCACACCGTCATAATGGTCGTACCGTTCGTGTAAACGACGTTTGCTTCGCCTCACAATTGAATGTGTGTCTGTAAAATAGTCTATTTGCCTGTGCAATAAAATCCCTGCCTGAATTTCTTTCGGATAATTTTCATGCTTTTTGCCTTTCACAGCATCAGCAATAAAATTGCCGATTAAAATGTTTTTATTTTCTTTGGAAAGATATAAATGGGCTAAAAAATTCATAAAAGGGATTTAAAACAATAATACAAAAAAATCCGCAAAAAGCGGATTTTCATATGTCTTTTAGGAATGTTACTAGTTATTCAACATCACCGGCATCACCAGCATCGTAATAAATTCACCTTCTTCAATACCGTCGGCAGGCGTTAAAATTCCTGCCCTGTTTGGCATCGACATTTCAATCAGCACATCGTTAGAGTTTAAATTGCTCAACATTTCGGTTAAAAAACGGGAATTAAAACCAATTTGCATATCGTCGCCCTGATAATCACAGGCCAAACGCTCTTCCGCTTTGTTTGAGTAATCAATGTCTTCCGCAGAAATATTTAATTCGGTTCCTGCCATTTTCAAACGAATTTGGTGCGTTGTTTTGCTTGAGAAAATCGACACACGTTTCACCGAGTTTAAAAAAGTACCTCGGTCAACAGTCAGTTTATTCGGATTTTCTTTTGGGATAACGGCTTCGTAATTCGGGTATTTTCCGTCTATCAATCTACAAACCAACACCACATTGTCAAATATAAATTTCGCGTTCGAATCGTTATATTCTATGGTTACATCACTGTTTGAACCGCCTAAAATCCCCTTCAATAAGTTGAGCGGTTTTTTTGGCATAATGAATTCCGCAGGCTGGTTTGCGGTCACATCGGTTCTTGTATATTTTACCAATTTGTGGGCATCCGTGGCCACAAAAGTTAGGTTATTTGCATTAAATTGAAAAAACACGCCACTCATTACAGGTCTCAAATCGTCGTTTCCTGCCGCAAAAATCGTTTTGGAAATCGCAGTAGCCAAAATTTCTCCCGGAATTGTGGTGCTGCTTGGAGACTCAAGCGTAACCGCTTTCGGAAATTCATTGCCGTCAAAATACGCCATATCATATTTCCCGTGGCTCGAGCTAATTTCAATGGTGCTGTTTTCTTCGGTTTTGAAAGTCAATGGCTGGTTCGGAAATGTTTTTAAAGTATCCAGCAACAATCGCGCTGAAATTGCTACAGATCCTTCCGATTCTGATTCCACTTCAATAACGGTGCTCATGATTGTTTCCAAATCTGATGCCGATATTTTTAATTCGTTTTCTTTCAGTTCGAACAAGAAATTATCTAAAATTGGCAAGGTGTTGTTGCTGTTGATAACGCCTCCCAATACCTGAAGTTGTTTTAATAATTGACCGCTTGATACTATAAATTTCATTGATGATTATTTTAATGGAATGAATTACAAATATATTCTAAATATGTTGTTATAAAAAGATTTTTTATCAACACGTTATCACAATAAAATTTAGACGCAAATTAAGCTATAAAATGAATCTTTTGGGCGTTTCCCTTTGGGCCGGGCTTTTGCGGCTCGCTTTTTTTTGGTTGCGAAAAGCAACAAAAAAAGAGCTCAAACTACCCGCTCAATCCCTAACGCAAATTGAATTACGATTTTTGATTTACGATTTTAAATGTGTCGTAATAAAATATTATCCAAAACAAGAATGCGCATTTTGCATTTTTTCTTTGCGTCTTTGCGGTTAAATGAAAAATTTGTTTGAATGTATTTTTAACATTTTTATTTGGTTTCTATCATATAATACGAAGGGATGAATTACAAATTACGATTTTACAAATTTCTTTTTTTACCTAAATAAATTCCCCCTTCGGGTGTTAGGAGCCTTTTTACAAAAATGTTAATACCTTCATAAAAAAAAGTGAAGTCTAAAATTTAATTTTATATTTGATTTCTGCTAAAAAATCAAATTTTAAATGAAAAAAATAATTTCAATTATATTTCTAACACTCTGTTGCATCACCATCACTTTTGCACAAGCACCCAAAAAACCGACTTCTGGAGAAATCTATGAATCCATTCAAAAACTTAATTTTTTAGGAACGGTTTTGTACATCGCCGCTCATCCCGATGATGAAAACACCCGACTTATTTCTTATTTCGCCAACGATGTAAAAGCACGAACCGCCTATTTAAGCATTACAAGAGGCGATGGCGGACAAAATTTAATCGGACCGGAACTCAGCGAATTGCTTGGTGTCATCAGAACCCAGGAATTATTGGCGGCACGTCGCATCGATGGTGGTGAACAATATTTTACGCGCGCCAACGATTTTGGTTATTCAAAACATCCTGAAGAAACGCTAAATATGTGGAATAAAGAAGCGGTTTTAAATGATGTGGTTGCCACCATCAGAAAATTAAAACCCGATGTAATTATCAATCGTTTTAACCACAAAACTCCGGGAACCACGCACGGACATCATACGGCTTCAGCGATGTTAGGCTTGGAAGCTTTTGATTTGGCATCAAATAAAACCTACAAAACACATCTGCAAAACGATGCCGTTTGGCAGCCAAAACGTTTGTTTTTTAACACTTCCTGGTGGTTTTACGGCAGTGAAGAAAATTTTAACAAAGCCGATAAAATCAATCTGATAAGTTTAGAAATTGGTTCATTTTATCCTAATAAAGGATTGTCTAACAGTGAAATAGCTTCTTTAAGCAGGAGCCGGCACCAATCCCAAGGTTTTGGAAGCACCGGATCTCGAGGCACCGAAAAGGAATATTTAGAATTTTTGAAAGGAGAATTCCCTGCCAATAAAAATGTTTTTGACGGCATAGACACTTCCTGGAATCGCGTGGAAGGCGGAAATGAAATCGGGAAAATTTTGCAAAAGGTTGAAACGGATTACAATTTTAGAAATCCGGCCGCTAGCATTCCCAATTTAATTGAAGCTTATAAATTAATCCGGCAACTGAAAGATGACCATTGGAAACAATTAAAATCGGAAGAAATTAAGGAAATTATTGCGGCTTGCGCCGGTTTGTATCTGGAAGCTGTGGCCAATAATGCGTCAACAAGCGCAAATTCAAAAAATACGTTGAAAATTGAAGCGGTGAACAGAAGTAACGTAAATATTTCGCTTGAATCGGTGGAAATATCACCTTTAAATGCGCGATTGGATTCTTTGGTTTCCTTAAAACAAAATATTGCGAATAACTTCACATTATCAGTTGAAATTCCTTCAGAAATTAAGCAAACTTCGTCTTATTGGCTTCGGGAAAAAGGAAGTGTCGGAATGTACCGGGTTTCCGACAAAAATTTAATCGGTTTGCCCGAAACACCAAGAATTATCGTGGCGAATTTTAAGGTTAATTTTAACGGCTTTACAATTCTTTTTGCCAAAAATGTGGTTTATAAATACAACGATCCCGTAAAAGGCGAAGTGTACAAACCTTTTGAAATTCTTCCCGAAGTTTCAGCTTCATTTGGAGAAAAAGTCTACATTTTTGCCAATGAAGATGCTCAAAAAATTAGCGTTAAGGTAAAAGCCATCAAGGAAAATTTAAGCGGAAATGTTGCTTTGGAGATCCCTGAATTATGGGCTGTTTCCCCAAAAAGTTTTTCATTCAGCTTAAAGGAAAAAGGCGAGGAGCAAAATTTTGAATTTGAGGTGAAACCGCCTTCTAAAGCATCCGAAGTATTTATCAATCCGGTTGTTCAAATTGGAGACAAAAAATATACCGATGAATTGGTTGAAATTAATTACGATCACATCCCGTTTCAGTCGGTTATAATGCCTTCAGAAGCGAAAATGGTTCGATTAAATATTGAGAAAAAAGGACAAATAATAGGCTATATTCAAGGCGCCGGAGACGCGGTTCCAACAAGTTTGCGTCAAATGGGCTATACGGTTGTTGAGTTAAATGAGGATGACATTACGCCCGAAAAATTGGAAAATTTTGATGCCATCGTATTGGGAATCAGGGCTTATAACACCAATGATCGGGCGAAATTTTATCAGAAATTCTTGCACAGTTATACAGAAAACGGAGGAACTTTAATTGCGCAATACAACACCAGCCGCGGATTAAAAGTGGATGAAGTGGCGCCATTTCATTTAAAATTATCAAACAACAGGGTTACGGAAGAAGATGCGGATGTTCGAATGATCAATCCTGCCCACGAATTGCTGAATTACCCGAATAAAATTACGCAAAAAGATTTTGAAGGCTGGGTTCAGGAACGCGGTTTGTATTTTCCAGTTGAATGGGATCCGAAATTTGAAACCATTTTAAGCATGAACGACAAAAACGAAACTGAAAGCCAAGGAAGTTTGTTGGTGGCTAAATACGGCAAAGGAAACTTTATTTATACCGGATTAAGTTTTTTCAGGGAACTGCCTTCTGGCGTTTCAGGCGCTTATAAATTGTTTGCAAATATGCTGTCAATTGGAAAAAATAAGACCGAAAAACCTTTAAAAAACTAAGATGGACAAACAAAAATACGTCTGGAAAAAAGTGTACACTATCGTTCTAGTTGCAAACGCTGTTTATATAGTGCTGTTTTATTTAATTATGAAAAATTTCTCCTGATATGCTGTGGCTGGACTGGTTGGTGCTTATCGGAACTTTGGGTTTTATTGTAATCTATGGCGCATGGAAAACAACCGGAAGCAAAAATGTAACCGACTATATCAAAGGCGGGAGCGAAGCGAAATGGTGGACAATTGGTCTCTCGGTTATGGCAACGCAAGCCAGCGCCATTACTTTTTTGTCAACGCCCGGCCAGGCTTTTCACAGCGGCATGGGATTTGTGCAATTTTATTTCGGATTGCCCATTGCGATGGTGGTTATTTGCTTGGTTTTCATTCCAATTTACCACCGTTTAAACGTATTCACAGCTTATGAATATTTAGAAACCCGATTCGATTTAAAAACACGCACCATAGCCGCTATTTTATTTTTGATTCAGCGCGGTTTGGCTGCCGGAATCACCATTTTTGCACCCGCCATTATTTTGTCGGCCGTTTTGGGTTGGGATTTAAATACTTTAAACATTATTATTGGCGTTTTGGTGATTATTTATACGGTCACTGGCGGAACAAAAGCGGTAAGTGTCACGCAAAAACAGCAAATGGCGGTCATTTTTTTCGGAATGTTTGTGGCGTTTTATTTAATTGTAAGCTATTTACCTGCTGATATTACATTTTTAAAAGCTTTGAAAATTGCGGGAGCCAGCGGTAAAATGGAGGTGCTGGATTTCTCTTTTAATTTTGAAAATCGCTATACTTTTTGGAGTGGTATTATAGGCGGAAGCTTTTTGGCGCTTTCCTATTTCGGAACCGACCAAAGTCAGGTGCAACGTTATTTGTCGGGAAAATCGATGAAAGAAATGCAGCTCGGACTTATTTTTAACGGATTGCTAAAAGTGCCGATGCAATTTTTTATTCTGTTAGTGGGCGTGATGGTTTTTGTTTTTTATCAATTTAACGCTTCACCCTTAAATTTCAATCCGGCTGCCGATGTCGCCGTAAAAAATTCTATTTATTCGGAGCAATATAAAGAATTGCAAAACAAACATTCGGAATTTGAACAGCGCAAATCTGTTGCGAATTTGAACTACGGAACTGCACTCGATAATGAAAATAACGCATTGCAACTAGAAGAATCGGTAAAGGAAATTCAGGTACTCAATTTATTGGAATCAGAAAACAGGGAACAAGCCAAAGAAATTATTAAAAAAGCTGATAATTTGGTGGAAACCAACGATAAAGATTATGTTTTTATCCATTTTATTCTGAACAATTTGCCACGCGGATTGATTGGTTTATTGCTGGCGGTAATTTTGTCGGCGGCAATGTCCAGCACCGCTTCTGAATTGAATGCTTTGGCAAGCACCACGGTAATCGATTTGTATAAAAGAAACGAAAAGACAGTAAAAGACGACCGGCATTATGTGAAAGTTTCCAAATGGTTTACGCTGCTTTGGGGAATATTGGCAATCACATTTGCTTGTTTTGCCAATTTGTTCGACAATTTAATTCAGCTGGTCAATATTATCGGTTCTATTTTTTACGGTAATATTTTGGGCATATTTTTACTGGCATTTTTCGTTAAATACGTCAAAAGCAATGCGGTTTTTGTGGCGGCATTAATCACGCAAGTCATTGTCATTATTGGCTATATTTACGATTGGATGCCTTATTTATGGTTGAATTTATTTGGCTGTATGTTGGTGATGGGTATTGCGATACTGCTTCAGGGATTTTCAGCTTCAGATGTAAAAGAGTAATTTTTTTAAATTTCTTTTAAGTTAAAATTATGGTATCTTTAAAAAAAAGTTGAAAATTATGACAAAAGAAACTGCACTAAAACTGTTTGAGCAAAAGCAAGTTCGTTCTTTATGGAATGAAGATGAGGAAAAATGGTATTTTTCTATTGTTGATGTTGTAGCAATTCTTACTGAGAGTAAGGATGCTCTTGCGTATTGGCGAAAACTAAAGCAAAGACTTAAAGCAGAAGGTAATGAAACCGTGACGAATTGTCACGGTTTGAAAATGATTGCCGCCGATGGTAAAATGCGAATGACCGATGTAGCTGATACAACGCATTTATTTCGATTAATACAATCTGTTCCATCTGCAAAAGCCGAACCTTTCAAATTGTGGTTGGCCCAAGTTGGAAGCGAACGGCTTGACGAAATTCAGGATCCAGAATTGTCTATTGACAGGGCTTTGGAAAATTATTTGCAATTGGGCTATTCTGAAAACTGGATTAATCAACGTTTAAAAAGCATTGAAATTCGCAAAGAACTAACCAATGAGTGGAAAAGTAAAGGCTTGAAAGAAGGTGCTCAATTTGCCATATTAACAGATATCATTACCAAAGCTTGGTCTGAAAAAACAACCAAAGAATATAAAATTTTGAAAGGTTTGAAAAAAGAAAATCTTCGGGACAATATGACCAATACCGAATTAATTTTAAATATGTTAGCCGAAGCTTCTACCAAAGATATTTCGCAAGCGATTGACCCAAAGAATTTTAAAGAAAGTAAAAAAGTAGCGCAACAAGGCGGCAATGTTGCTAAAGTTGCCTTAAAAGAATTGGAAGATAAAACCGGCAAAAAAGTAGTTACTGCTATTTCTGCAAAGACACTTTTAGAAAATAAAAACAGAGAAGAATAATTTAATTAGTGACTTATAAATTTGCAAAAAATCATAAGAAATCCATTAATAACTTCCTGTAAAATAAAATGGCTGCCTAAATATTTTCAGACAGCCATTTTTAGTAGTATTACGTAAAGTTTTTATTGAACCGGAATCACGATTTTAACCTTTGCCCACTTGATGACGATTTCTTTTTCACCTATGGCATAATCAAGTGCTTCTTGATTGGTTTCGGTATTAATTGGTTTCACGTCCATTCTTAAAACATCAAGTTCCTGATTGTATCCATTGGAACCCCAGGCATCATTTTTGCTGTTTAGGATTATGACCCATTCCTTGTTTTCATTAGGAATAATGAAGAAACCGTATTTTCCAGCTTTAATTTTGGTATTTCCAATTTTAACGTCTTTGTCGAAAGAAAAAGTGGTATTTTCATTGGCTCCGGCCCTCCAAACTTTTCCGTAAGGCACAAGTTCTCCCCAAATTGTTCTTCCCTTGACGCTGGGCGAACCATAATCAACTATTGCGGTTGCTGCACCTATTTTACCAGTTGCCTGTTTTCTCGGACTTTCTTGCGCAAACGTTATTGCGGTTACCAGCAGTAACAAAAATAAAAGTTTAAATTTTTTCATTGTTTATATTTTATTTTTTTATTGGTACAGTTGCTGCTCGCTGTTAATCATTCTACTGTGTATCAAAATTTGTTATGCTCGTTTCATCATTTTTTTGACCATTCTGCAATAGATTCCTTATTCATTTTTATATAATCGGCATTTCCTGCTTTTTCAGCGGCTGCCAATGATTTTTTTGCAGTGGCAATGGCACCGGCTTTGTCTCCCAAATCTGCCTGAATCAAACTCATTCTGCGTAAATACCAAAATGCAGGATCCTCGCCAGTAGTGGCTTTTTTCATCCATTCCAACGCTTGTTTTAAATCTTTTCCTGCAGTGTGGTAATAAGTTGCTGCTTGAAAATAATCATTTTTTGTTGGCCCTGCCATAGCAGTTTCTATACTTTTAAGAGTCGTTTTATCAGTTGGCACTTCAAATTTAACGCCTACATAGGTATTTTCCCAAAGGATACCCAATTCCGCAGCATCATTGCTTAAATCATTCAACATCAAAGTAAATGATTCTACTTTCATAGGCATTTGCTGTACAGTTGCAGTCGTTTTTAAAGCAACTTTGCTCTCATCCCATTTTGCCGGATTTCCCCAATTGGTGGCATCGCTGTAAAAGATTACTTCCCAGGAAGTTGCATTTGGGATGGTGTAAATGGCATAAGTACCTTTTTTTAATTCTTTACCATCAATGGTAACGTCATCGCTGAAAGTAATTCTGGTGTTGGCATTTGCGCCGGTTCTCCAAACTTCTCCATAAGGAACCAAATCCCCAAAAATAGTTCTTCCTTTCATTCCAGGTCTTGAATATTCTACCGTAACATCGGTCAAACCAACAACTTGTTCCACTTTTGCAGCCGGACTTGGTTGTGGTGTTTTAATCTGCGCATTTATTGCTGAAGTGACTCCAACAATGGTGAATAAGATAAATAATTTTTTAAGCATCATAGTAATAGTTTAAGTTAAGTATCAAATATAGCATTTTACAGCGCCCTAAAAACACGTATTTTTTATTTTTAACAATTTTTTAAGAAGTATAAAGTTTGGGTTTATTGGTATTTTTTTCTTCTGAAATAGTTGAAAATGAATCCAAAAAATGCGAGAATGATTAATGGGAAAAGAATGTTTACCAATTGCCATTTTGTGGCTTCCGCAAATGCTTTTTCCTTATTTAAGAAATCGATTTTAACTGTTTTTGAACGAAGGTTGATCAGGCCGGAATCATCCAGCAAATAATTTACGGTATTCAGTAAAAATTCTTTGTTGCCGTAACGCTGATTGGTCCATTTATTAAGGCCTAATTCCAGCGGTTTTCCCTTGTAAAGTTCGTTGGCAATAATGTCGCCGTCTGAAACAAATACCATTTTATTAGCAACACCAACTTCTTTTGGTCCAGAAATTTTAAAGGGTTTAATCCTTCCAAAATAAGCCGATTTAAATTTGCCTTCCAACAAAACTGATAATGGTTTGTTTCCTTTGTTGTAATCCGCTTCATTTGGTTTTTGGGTGATGGTTCTCAAAGAAATGATGGCTGGCGTACCAACGGATTTTGAAAGCGGCGAACTTTGCAGCAAAATAGTTTTTTGAATATTGTTTTTTAAGGTATCAATGCTGTTGGCAAATTTCAGGTTTACCGCTTCAATATTGTTATTGATTGGATGGTTATTTCTTGAATTCACCAAGGGAAAATATTCCCATAAAAATTGGCTAAATTGGGTTTGGTTTCCAATATTCCCTGTTGCCAGAGGAATTTCGGAACTGTACAAATCCGTGATTAAATCTGGGTTAATTCTAATGCCGTAATTGAAAAACAAATCGGTTAATCCTAAATCTCTTGGGTAAGCCAATGTTTCGCCGGTTTGCATTAAACTGTCCAATTCCGCCTGAACATTGTCTATCAACCACAATGTTTTTCCGCCATTCATCACAAATTGATCCAACGTAAATTTTTCAGCCTCCGTAAATTTTTCAGTCGGTTTGGCGATGATGGCCAGGTCAAATGTTGAAATTTGCTCAAATGTTTTTTCAGGATAAACCGCCACACTGTCCAATGTAAAGGGCGCTAAAAAGTAATATTCGCCCAATTTCCGTAAAAAATCGGCCACATAAACATCGTTTAGTTCGCCGTTTCCTCTTAAAACAGCAATTTTCTTCGATTTTTCTGAAGTAACTTTATGGATGGCGTTGGCAAAGGCAAATTCTAAATTTTGGATGGAACTTTCTAATTGCTGGTCTTGCGAATTTGAAAATACATCTTTTAAAAGCGACACATTTTCAGTCTTGTTTTTGTGGGAAACCACCGCCCAAGGAAACATGATTATTTCTGATAGTTTTCCGTTTTCCTGAATTTGTAACCGACTTGGTTCTAATCCGCTTTCAATCAATTTTTCTCCAATTTCAGCCGGATCCACAAACCTGAATTGAATATTTTTATTGAGCGCTTTCAGCTCTTCCAAATGCAACTTGGTTTCAGTCTGAAGCCGTTTAAATTCAGCAGGAAAATCGCCTTTTAAATAAACGGTAACAACAATGATATCTTTAACATTTTCAACAATTTTTTCAGTTGCTATTGATAAAGTATAACGGTTGTCTTCGGTTAAATCGAAACGTTTGTAAATTTTTGAACCAATAAAGTTCAGCAAAAAAACGCCTATCAGCAACACGATTATTTTAGAATACTTATTTTTCATGTTGAATTCTAAAATGGGTGAATACCAAAAAGATAAAAGTGACGGACAAAAAGTAAATCAAATCCCTTGTGTCAATAACACCTTTGCTGATGCTGTTAAAATGTTCGCTCATGCCGAAATTTTGAATGGCATAATCCAAACTTCCAAACAAATTGTAGTTTGCCAAAGCTTCAAATCCGTAAAATAAAAAGAAGGAAATAAATACCGCAATGATAAATGAAACGATTTGGTTTTTAGAAATTGTGGATGAAAAAACACCGATGGCAGTATAGGCGCTTGCCAAAAACAGCAATCCGATAAAAGATCCAAAAGTGGTTCCAAATTCAATATTTCCAACCGGATTTCCCAATTGATAAACACTGTAAACGTAAATTAAAGTTGGAATTATGGCCAAAATCACTAAAATCAACGCGCCTAAATATTTCCCCAAGATGATTTCCCAGTTTGTAATGGGTTTGGTTTTTATAATTTCAATGGTTCCGGTGTTTATTTCTTCAGAAAAACTACGCATGGTGATGGCCGGAATCAAAAAGATAAAAATCCAGGGGGCCAAGAAAAAATAACTGTTTAAATCGGCAAATCCAGCGTGCAAAATGTTAAATTCTCCTTTAAAAACCCACAAAAACAAGCCGTTAATGACCAAATAAACCCCAATAACCAAATAACCGATTGGTGAGGAGAAAAAGGAATTAAGTTCTTTTATTAAAATGGATTTCATTAAAAATGTTTAATCGTTTATTTGTTTAACTGTCAACTGCAATTGGAAACCGCCAACTATTTTAGGGCAGACTTTCAACTTTATCAACGCTCCAGGCTTCTGCTTTGTTGTTGAACAATGCTTTTGCTTTTCCCCAAACCACTTTAAAAAGTTCAGAATTTCTGTAGGCTTCCAAATCCGCTTCAGATTCCCAATAACTATAGGTAAAAAAAGTATTGGAATCGTTTTTGTCTCTGTACAATTCCAATAAATTACAGCCTTTAAAATTTCTTATTTTTTCTTTATTTTGATTAAAATTTTCAAGGAACAAATCGATGTTTGATTCTTTAAATTTCATTTTTACAATTCGGATAAACATATATTTTAGCTAAATTTAATGGTTATTGCTGCCCTGTAATTTAATCCTAATAGTGAAACAGCGCCTCCCACGGTAGTTATGTTACTTCTGTACATAGCGATTTCCAAAAAATTGGCCGAATTAAACAAAGCCAGTCTGGTTCCGTCTTTTTGGCGTTGTTCTTTGGGTAATGAAAAATTTACTATATCGCTGTATTTTTTATATATTTTAGGGAATGTATATCTATTGGCAATCACTTCAAAATCACGTCCTTTCCCCACTTGGTTAAACAGTTTTTCGCTGATGTTGCTTATGGAATTTCCATAATTGTCCACATAAATAATATTTCCCGAAATGGTATTGTTATCTCCTGAAACTGTTGGCTGAAGTTCACTAATTGTTTTAAATTCAGGAATAATTCTGCCTATAACTTCCAGTTTTCCGCCTCGGGCGATATGACAGGCGACTTTTACAAAAACATCCAACACCGGAAAACTACTTTCTATATATTCGTGAATATTTATTTCAACAATTTTTTCGGGGGTAATTTCTGAAGCCAGCAAGGAAATAACGCCGTTATCCGGACAAATAAAATAATGGTTGTCGAGTTCAATGGCAATATGTTTGTTCTCAGAATTTAACTCTGCGTCCACACCAATTATATGAATGCTTCCATCGGGAAATTTTTTATAGGCATTCCTTAAAACATACGCGGTTTCGGTAATATTAAAAGGTGAAATTTGATGAGAAATATCTACAATTTTTGCATCTGGCAATTCACTGTAAATAGTGCCTTTTACCGCTCCAACAAAGTGATCTTTGATTCCAAAATCGGTGGTTAAAGTAATTATTGACATAGATTTTTCAGACGAAATTTTTGATAAAATTTAAAGCAAATTTTTAATAAAATGTTTAAAACTTATTTGAAACAATTTAATAATTGTTATTTGATATTTACTACATTTGATGTTACAAATCTAATCAATTATTTGCTGATTAAAAGACTATTTTTTAATAAGACTTAACACATTAATCATTTGAACGAACGTATTATTGTATTAACCGATATTCATCCAAACGACTTATTTGGCAATAAAAACACCAATATAGAACTTTTACAAAAATATTTTCCAAAACTAAAGATTGTTGCAAGAGGCACAGAACTTAAAGTTTATGGCGAACCCGAAATTTTAGATGAATTTGAGAAACGGCTGGAAATGATTATTTCTTATTTTGGGCGTTACAATAAATTAGACGAAAATACCATTGAGCGGCTTTTAACTACAAACGGCAGCGAGCATAAAAGTTCAATTGAAGCCGATGGCATTTTAGTTCACGGCGTCAGTGGAAGGCTTATTAAAGCCCAAACGCCAAACCAACGAATTATGGTCGAAAAAATGGGTAAAAACGATATGCTTTTTGCCGTTGGCCCCGCCGGAACCGGAAAAACATATACGGCAGTTGCTTTGGCGGTTAAAGCATTGAAAGAAAAGGAAGTGCGTAGAATTATTTTAACTAGGCCCGCAGTGGAATCGGGTGAAAATTTAGGTTTTTTACCCGGCGATTTAAAAGAAAAATTAGATCCGTATATGCAACCTTTATACGATGCTTTGCGTGATATGATTCCTTATGAACGGCTTGATTCTTATTTGGAAAAAGAAGTAATTCAAATTGCGCCGCTGGCATTTATGCGCGGACGAACGTTAGACAACGCTTTTGTGATTCTGGACGAAGCACAAAATACGACACACAACCAAATGAAAATGTTTTTGACGCGGATGGGGAAAAACGCAAAATTTATTATTAACGGAGATCCCGGACAAGTAGATTTGCCGAAACGCCAAATATCGGGATTAAAAGAAGCTATGGTAACCCTTAAAGATATTGAAGGCATCGCATTTGTGCATTTTGACGATAAGGATATTATTAGGCACCGATTGGTAAAGGATATTATTTTGGCCTATACAAATCTGGACGAAGGTGAGAACTAAAAAGTCAAAAGTTAAAGGCCCCCTAACCCCCGAAGGGGGAATATACGTAAAAATTCAACTGTATGTTTGGGATATAAGTTCGAGGAAAATAAACAGATAGTAATAAATGAATTGGCAAATACACAATTTTCACGCTGAGCAGAGTAGAAGGGAAACGATTACACGATTAAACGCATAAACAAATCCATATAAAATGAGCAATACCATTAACAACACAGCCTTTAACTTCCCAAACCAAAAATCGTTTTACAGGGGGAAAGTGAGAGAAGTTTACAAGATCAATGATGAAATTTTGGTGATGATTGCCTCCGACAGACTTTCGGCTTTTGATGTGGTGATGCCAAAACAAATTCCGTTTAAAGGACAGATTTTGAATCAAATTGCGGCTAAAATGATGGAAGCCACCAAAGATATTGTGCCAAATTGGATTGTTGCCATTCCCGATCCAAATGTAGCGGTGGGACATTTATGCACGCCTTTTAAAGTTGAAATGGTTATTCGCGGTTATTTATCTGGTCACGCGGCACGGGAATATAAATTGGGAAAACGTGTTTTGTGTGGCGTTGCAATGCCTGAAGGAATGAAAGAAAATGATAAGTTTCCTGAGCCAATGATTACGCCTTCCACAAAAGCTGACGGTGGACATCACGATGAAGATATTTCAAGAGAGGACATTATTTCAAAAGGAATTGTGTTAAGAGAAGATTATGAAATTTTGGAAAAATATACGAGGGCTTTATTTCAGCGCGGAACCGAAATTGCGGCAAAACGCGGTTTAATTTTGGTGGACACCAAATACGAATTCGGTAAAACAAAAACTGGTGAAATTGTGCTGATTGATGAAATTCACACACCCGATTCTTCTCGTTATTTTTATGCCGATGGTTATGAAGAAAGACAAAATAAAGGAGAAGACCAAAAACAACTGTCGAAAGAGTTTGTGCGCCAGTGGTTAATTGCAAACGGTTTTCAGGGGTTAAAAGGTCAACAAATTCCCGAAATGACCGACGAAAAAATAAATGAAATATCAGACAGATATATTGAATTGTATGAAAATATTACCGGTGAAACATTTGTAAAATCGGATGTGAGCAATATAATGGACAGGATTGAAAAAAATGTATTGGCTTTTTTGAACAGCAGGAGTTAAGTTCTATAAATTTAGACTTGACATAATTTAAGAAGAAATTGATTTTTTTGTGGTGATTTGCGTTAGGGGATGAAACGGAAATACTTTTTTGATTTGCCTGTTCGGAGAATTAAAAAAGATTGCAGTGAAAAACCCGACCCACCAGTTGGCGGGGAACGCCCAAATGTTTTTTTGAATGATAGATTGCTTTTATTTTTAGCATTTAGCCATTAAAAAGAATATTTAAGCAATCATTAACGGGGCCAAAACACCAAGAATTTCATCTTTATCAAGCTTGCTGTTAAGCCACTCCAAGGCGCTCGTGTTTGTTGAAAAAACTTCAACCGACTGTGATTTGTTTTGTTGCATCATTTTAAACATTGTGGTAGAAACCACTTGATTGGGCGTGTTTGTAATAAGCGCAACACGTCTGTTTCCATAAACTTTGAAATTGGCTTCTAAAAATTTTGCATATTTGTCAATATCCTCCAAATTTGTGCTGAAAGTGACCTTTTTTAAATGTACGAAGAAATGTAAATTTGGTGCAAATAAAGGATCTAAAGCTATTTTCTTCTTAAAATCTATGAATGAATCAGCATCTAAAATACCTGTATGATATTCTATAATAAGGATGTATTCCTTTAATATTTTATAAGTACTTACTAGGCCTGACATATATTAAATTTGTATAAAAATATAAAAAAGCACCAAATAAATGTTAATAGGTAAATTTTTTTAAGGTTTTATTTGTATTTTTTGTTGTTCAGGATTTTTTAAGGCGATTAAAATATCTAGAAATTCGATTTTTATAAGATTGCTATTTAGCCAATCAATTGCTGCTGTAGCTGTAGAAAAAATTTCAATTTCTTTTAACTTTTGTGTATTGCTGTTTTTGAATAAGGTTGCGAAAACCATTTGTTTTGGTGTTTTGGTAACCAATGCAACTTTTCTTTTTCTTTCGCTTTTAAAATTAGTATCCGTGAAATGATTGTATTTATAAATATCGTCTAAAGAGGAAGTTATATCAACATTGCTTAAATCTATATAATAGTTCATATTAGTAGAAAACAAAGGGTCATTTGAAGTCCTTGTCACAAAATTAATATAAGAATTCAAATCTAAACTACCGGAATGATGTTCAATTAAAAGATGGTGTTCCTTTAAAATTATATAGTTGCTATTTAATAAAGACATTGGGGTTTAGGGGTTTGTTTATTGGTCGCTAATGTAAATAAAAAAGTCCCAAATAAAAATGCTTTAGGACTTTTTTATGTTACATTTTTTACTTTTTATTTTTTTTCTTTTGTTGTGCCTGTTGCTCTTGTGCCTGCGACATTGCCTGATTTAAACGTTGACGAAATTTACCTTCTTTTTTAGGTTTCAGTTTATTTTCCTGAATTTTTGCGTGAATTTTGTCCTCATCAATAATATAATGTTTGATTACCAACATAATGGCAACAGTCAATAAGTTGGATACAAAATAATACAAACTCAAACTGCTGGCATACATATTAAAGAAAACCAACATCATCACCGGAGAAAGATACATCATCATTTTCATCATTTTTTGCATATCGGGCATTCCTTCTTGTTGCGGTTGTTGCATACCCATTTGCTGATCTTGACTCATTTTCATATAAAAGAAAATGGCAAGTGAAGCTAAAATAGGAAATAAACTTATGTGAGAACCGTACATTGGAATTCTAAAAGGCAATTCATAAATGGAATCGTAAGCCGATAAATCATCTGCCCATAAAAAGCCTTTTTGGCGTAAATCTATGTTGGATGGGAAGAATCTAAACAAAGCAAAGAAAACAGGCATTTGCAATATGGCCGGAATACAGCCTGCAAGCGGACTTACGCCGGCTTTGCTTTGTAATGCCATCGTTTCTTGCTGACGTTTCATCGCATTTTCTTTTCCTGGCAAACGTTTATTGATGTCTTCCATTTCCGGTTTCAAAACCTTCATTTTGGCGCTGGAAAGGTAAGATTTGTAGACTAAGGGCGACATAATTATTCGAACGACGATGGTAAGCAGGATAATGATTAAACCGTAATTTCCAATGAATAATTGCAAAAAGTTAAAGACAGGGATAAAAATCCATCGGTTTAAATAGCCGAAAATTCCCCAGCCCAAGTTTACAATTTCCTTAATATTGCGGTCGTATTTTTTTAGAATTTGGAAATCGTTTGGTCCAATGTACCAATTCATATTATAATTTAATTCACCTGCCTGCAATGCCAACGGCGTTTTTAAGTAAAAGGCTTTTGTGAATGTGGTATCAATATCTTGATCTATAGAAAGTGTTTTTGAGGCCAATTTTGCTGATGAAAAAGCTTGTTCCGAAATTAAAATAGTGGAGAAAAAATGTTGTTTATAAGCGACCCAATTAACTTCTTTTTCTTCCGCATCATCTTCATCGCCAATGGATAAATAATCTATTTTCTCATCTTCTTTTTCATAATACATTTCAGTTTGTTGGTTTTCATAGCTGATGCTCTTTTCTTTTCTGAAAGCTTCCAAACTATAATCCAAAGTAACTGGTTTATTGGCATCGAAAGAGGCGCTAAGCCCTTGAGAACGCATCGTGAAATCAACCATATATTCTGTTGGTTTCATCACATAGCGGTATTCCAAAAAGTTGCCTTCAGAAACTTTTAATTTCATAGAAAGCACTTGATTTCCTCCAGATTTGGTAAGCGTTGGCTCAAAAAATAAGTCTTTTGTGTTTAAGGTTCTGTTGTCGGAAGTTCCAAAGTTGATGTTAAAAGTGGCGTTGTTGTCTTTGATCATATACAATGGCAAAGAATCGTAGGTCACATAATTTTTTAACAATGCTTCNNCAAAGAAAGTGAATCGGTTGCTTGGGTAATTATTTCAGAACTTTTGGTTGTATCTGTAAGTGTTGAAGTTACGGTTGTTTGTTCTACGTTTTCAATCTTGTTTTTTTCAGCTTCCAGTTTTTCTTCAGGAGTTGGCTGATTGCTGTACATCCACCACAAAATGATGGCGCCCAATAAAACAAAACCTATCAGTGAATTAATATCAAATTTCTTTTCTTCCATAAGTATAATTATATGTCAAAGTGTCCATAACTTTTTTAGAATTCAAAAAGCCCGACAAATGTACTAAATGTAAATTAATTTTGGGTTTTTATTAATGATTAGTTGGCNNTTTGGAATTTCAATCACTTCAACCAAATTGGTTTTTGGGTTTTTTCCTGTGGCGATCATTCCGGCATTTTCAATCTGTTCTAAAAAATCGTTATTAAATTCATAACGATGCCTGTGCCGTTCGCTGATATGTTCTTTTCGGTAAATATTTCTTACTTTACTGTCGTCTTTCAAGATACAATCCCAGGCGCCCAAACGCATAGTGCCGCCATAATCGGTGATGTTTTTTTGCTCTTCCATTAAATCAATCACAGGATGAAGCGTATTGTTGTTCATTTCTGTTGAATTGGCGCCTTTTAATCCTAAAACATTTCTTGAATATTCAATCACGGCCATTTGCATTCCAAGGCAGATACCGAAAAAAGGGATATCATTTTCACGTGCAAACTTTACGGCTTCAATTTTTCCTTCAATGCCGCGCTCACCAAAACCAGGGGCAACCAAAATACCATTTAAATTTTTTAATATTTCCGGAACATTGTCAACAGTTAATTCTTCTGAATGAATCCAATTAATATTTACTTTCACTTCATTTTGTGCGCCTGCGTGAATAAAGGCTTCCGAAATAGATTTATAAGCATCGTGCAATTCGACATATTTGCCAATCAGGCCGATTTCAACGGTATTTTTCGGATTTTTAAATCGCTTTAAAAAATCGTTCCACAATTTTAATTCCGGTTGTTTGTCGTTTGGCAGTTGCAATTTTTTCAGCACAACAGTATCCAACCCTTCCTCGAGCATAAAATTTGGAACATCATAAATAGTTTCCGCATCTATGGATTGAATGACATCTTCTTTTCTTACGTTGCAAAAAAGTGCCAGTTTGTTTTTTATGGAATCGGAAATTTCGTGTTCTGTTCTGCAAACCAAAATATCCGGACTTACTCCGCTTTGCATCAGCATTTTAACAGAGTGTTGGGTTGGTTTTGTTTTTAATTCCCCGGCTGCAGCCAAATAAGGAACCAAGGTTAAATGAATCACAATCGCGTTTTCATGGCCCATTTCCCAAAGCAACTGTCGAACGGATTCTACATAAGGCAACGATTCAATATCACCCACAGTTCCGCCAATTTCAGTGATTACAATATCAAATTCACCGGTATTACCCAATATTTGGATGCGATGTTTAATTTCGTCGGTAATATGCGGAATTACCTGAACTGTTTTGCCTAAAAATTCGCCTCGGCGTTCTTTTTCAATGACAGATTGGTAAATTCTTCCGGTGGTTACATTGTTTGCCTGTGAAGTTGGAATATTGAGAAAACGTTCATAATGACCTAAATCCAGATCAGTTTCAGCACCATCTTCCGTTACATAACATTCGCCGTGTTCGTATGGATTTAAAGTTCCAGGATCTATATTTATGTAAGGATCAAGCTTTTGTATAGTGACAGAGTAGCCTCTTTCTTGTAATAATTTTGCTAAAGAAGCTGCGATAATTCCTTTTCCAAGTGAAGAAGTAACGCCTCCGGTTACAAAAACATATTTGGTGTTTTTCATTATTCGTAGGTTTTGGCAAAATTACATTTAATGTTTTAGTCTACAAAAACAAACCTTCAATTTTTGGAAAAAATTGAAGGCTTGTTTTTTAATTGAATTTTAAAGAATAGTTACTTCTTTTTGCTTCTGATCATCATTTCCAGCATATCCCACATTTCTTTTGGAATATCTTCCAACATATTAAATTCTCCGGCACCTTTTAACCATTCGCCGCCGTCAATGGTAATTACTTCACCATTAATATATGCCGAAAAATCACTCATTAAATAAGCGGCCAAATTCGCCAATTCCTGATGTTCACCAACGCGGCCAACCGGAACTTTCTTTTTCATATCAAATTTATCTTTCAAATTTCCAGGCAACAATCGGTCCCAGGCGCCTTCCGTAGGAAACGGTCCGGGCGCGATGGCGTTGGAGCGAATACCATATTTTGCCCATTCAACAGCCAAGGAGCGCGTCATAGCCAAAACACCGGCCTTCGCCGTTGCGGAAGGAACGACATAAGCGGAACCTGTCCAAGCGTAAGTGGTCACAATATTTAAAATGGTTGATTTTGGTTGTTTGATATTAATCCAATGCTTTCCAAATGCCAAAGTGCAATTTTTGCTTCCTTTTAAAACAATATCAATAACGGTATCAAAAGCGTTGGCCGACAAGCGTTCCGTCGGACTGATAAAATTACCTGCGGCATTGTTTAAAAGTCCGTCCACTTTCCCAAATTTATCCAATGTTGCTTGTAAAACAGCTTCAACTTCGGTGTAATTCCGTACATCACATTGCACTGCCAAAACAGTTCCTCCGGTTTTTTCTTCTAATTCTAACTTGGCTTTTTCCAGCCTCTCCATATTTCTGGAAGTAATAACAACGTGCGCGCCAAGTTCTAAAAAATAAGTGGTCATCGCTTTGCCTAAACCGCTTCCGCCACCAGTGACAACAATAACCTGATCTTTTAAACTTCCTTCTTTTAGCATTGGTTTGGTATACATATTTCTTATAATTTTAGTTTGTATAAAAGTAGGTTTTTTTTCAATTTTAGCCTTTAAAATAAAAATATTATTTTTTTTTAAATTCTATTTGTCAAAAACAAAAGTAATTGTATATTTGCCAACGCTTTTAAGGAGGGGAATTCCAATAAAGCAACAACAGAAGAACCACTATTTTTAAAGATATTTGTAATGAGTAAAAGAACCTATCAGCCATCAAAAAGAAAAAGAAGAANNAGAAGAAGAGCTAAAGGAAGAAAAAGAATTAGTGTATCTTCTGATCCGAGACCAAAAAAATAATGAGACAGTAGTTTTATATATAGGGTGTTACTTTTTAGTAACACCTTTTTTTTGAACTATTAATAAGTTCTGAAAACTATTTTATCCCATAAAATGAATTTTATAGATATTTACACTTTACTATTTTATATTTAAAAAATGCCAAAAAACAATAACATTAAATCGATTTTAATTATTGGATCAGGACCAATTATTATAGGACAGGCTTGTGAATTTGATTATGCAGGGTCTCAAGCAATCAGATCTTTAAAAGAAGAGGGAATTGA
>DPCK01000113.1 GCA_003516285.1 Lutibacter sp.
CATTGTTAATATTAATGAATAGCGATTTTAAACGTGTGCCTTGGTTTATTGTAACTGCGGGTATTATTGTTTTAATAGGGCACTATATCGATATTTTTGTGATGATTATGCCGGCAACAGTTGGCGACCAATGGTTTATTGGCATTTCTGAAATAAGTTCCCTATTGCTTATATTGGGCATCTTCATTTATGTGGTATTTAACGCAATGACAAAAGCGCCATTATTGGCAAAAGGAAGTCCTTTCATTAAAGAAAGTGAGCATTTTCATTATTAAAATCATAAAAGGCACATAGAAAAGAGTCCTGAACAAAAAATATTCAGGATTTTTTTTATATTTGGCAACTCGATAACTACTAGCTTAAAAAAATATGACAGCATTATTTTATATTTTACTCGCAATCGTAATAGGAATTGCAATTTGGCAAATAATAAGTATTTTTAATTTGAAAGGGGCTATTGCCACCGAAAAGGATAACAATACCCAAGGAATTTTATTTGCTGTTTTTGGCGTTTTCTTTTATGGATTGATGATATTTTCATTTTGGAAATATTCCGTAATTCTACTTCCTGAATCTGCTTCTTTTGAAGGCGCTCGCGTTGATAATTTGTATATGGTAACGATGGTCCTCATTTTATTTGTACAAGCAATAACGCAGTTTTTACTCTTCTATTTTGCATTTAAATATCGTGGAATTAAAGGAAGAAAAGCATTATTTTATGCCGACAGCCATAAGCTGGAAATGATTTGGACCATTGTTCCTGCGGTTGTTCTTGCCGGATTGGTGCTTTACGGACTTTCAGTTTGGAATGATGTGATGGATTCCTCTGATGCCGAAAATCCTTTAATTGTTGAAGTGTATGCCAAACAATTTCAATGGGAAGCACGTTATGCAGGTGGCGATAATGAATTGGGAAGAGCCAATGTGCGCAACATAAAGGGAATTAATACGATGGGTGTTGATATGACCGATAAAAACGCAATCGATGATATTCCAACTAGGGAATTGCGTTTGCCAAAAGGGCGACAAGTGATTTTTAAATTTCGTTCCCAAGATGTTTTGCACTCAGCCTATATGCCACATTTTAGGGCACAAATGAACTGCGTTCCGGGAATGGTGACCCAGTTTTCTTTTACGCCGAGTATGACAACCGAAGAAATGAGGGCAAATGAAAAAACAATAGCGAAAGTTGAAGGCATCAATAAAATCAGGGCTGAAAAAGGCGAAGATCCTTACGAATTTGATTATTTATTGCTTTGCAACAAAATTTGCGGCTCCTCACATTACAATATGCAAATGAAAATAATTGTGCTGGAAGAAGCTGATTTTAACAATTGGATAAGCATTCAAAAAACGATTGCTGAAGTTGTACAAGAATAATTAACTACTACACTACTAAAAAATAGATAATATGTCAGATCATCACCACAAAGAAACATTTATTACAAAATACGTTTTTAGTACTGACCATAAAATGATTTCAAAACAGTATTTGGTTACTGGGATTTTTATGGGAATTATTGGGGTATTTATGTCTATGATGTTTCGCTTGCAAATTGCTTGGCCAGATACTTCTTTTAGTATTATTGAGGCTTTTTTAGGTCGCCACCAAGACGGAGGCGTTATGTCTCCGGATATTTATTTGGCATTGGTGACCATTCACGGTACCATTATGGTTTTCTTCGTTTTAACAGCTGGTTTAAGCGGAACTTTCAGCAACTTGTTGATTCCCTTGCAAATTGGCGCACGCGATATGGCCTCAGGATTCTTAAATATGATTTCCTATTGGCTGTTCTTTTTATCGAGTGTGATTATGGTTATTTCACTTTTTGTGGAAGCGGGCCCAGCATCAGCAGGTTGGACCATTTATCCGCCTTTAAGCGCCTTGCCGCAAGCCATCCCGGGTTCTGGAATGGGAATGACACTTTGGTTAATTTCTATGGCAATATTTATTGCTTCATCTTTAATGGGCGCATTAAATTATATCGTAACGGTGCTTAATTTAAGAACGGTTGGAATGACGATGACTCGATTGCCATTAACAATTTGGGCGTTTTTTGTGACTGCTATTATTGGAGTGGTTTCCTTTCCTGTTTTGCTTTCTGCTGCTTTATTGTTAATTTTCGACAGAAGTTTTGGAACGTCGTTTTTCTTGTCAGATATATTTATCCAAGGGGAAGTTTTGCATTATCAAGGTGGATCTCCAGTTTTGTTTGAACATTTGTTTTGGTTCTTGGGACATCCCGAAGTGTATATTGTAATATTGCCGGCAATGGGTATCGTTTCTGAAATTATGGCTTGTAATTCCAGGAAACCTATTTTTGGTTATCGCGCAATGATTGGGTCAATTATAGCCATTGCATTTTTATCGACAATTGTTTGGGGACACCATATGTTTGTTTCCGGGATGAATCCGTTTCTGGGATCGGTGTTTACATTTACCACTTTATTAATTGCAATTCCATCCGCCGTAAAAGCCTTTAACTGGATTACGACATTGTGGAAAGGAAACCTCCAAATGAATCCGGCTATGTTATTTTCTATAGGCTTTGTTTCTACATTTATTTCCGGAGGATTAACGGGATTGGTGCTTGGCGACAGCGCTTTGGATATTAACGTACACGATACCTACTTTGTGGTAGCCCATTTTCATTTGGTAATGGGTGTATCTGCAATTTATGGAATGTTTGCGGGTGTTTATCATTGGTTTCCTAAAATGTATGGAAGAATGATGAACAAGGCATTGGGTTACTGGCATTTCTGGATTACGGTAATTGCAGCTTACGGGGTGTTTTTCCCAATGCATTTTGTTGGATTGGCAGGATTGCCGCGTAGATATTATGCCAACACCGCTTTTCCTTTATTTGATGATGTGGCCGATGTAAATATTGTAATCACTTTATTTGCTATTTTAGGAGGTGCAGCACAACTCATTTTCTTGACCAACTTTTTTATGAGTATTTATAAAGGAAAAAAAGCCGAACAAAATCCTTGGAAAGCAAATACTTTGGAATGGACAACGCCTGTTGATCATATTCATGGAAACTGGCCGGGAGAAATCCCTGCAGTTCATCGCTGGCCTTATGATTACAGCAAACCAGGACAAGAAAAAGATTATGTTTCCCAAATTACGCCTTTATATGAGGGTGAAGAGGAGTCGTAAATAGTTTAAAATATTTTTAATTCAAAATTCTCATAAAATTTCTAACATGGAGGTTTATGAGAATTTTTCTTTACTACTTCGGTCTTCGGACTTGCATCTTTTCAATTATTAATGATTAATTTTTAATTTTTAATTCTTTGACTTCGTTATCTTTGTTTTTATGAACGAAAACCTGAATCCTGATAAAAATACTTCTTCTCCTGAAGACTTGGAAGTTGAAAAAAAATTGCGTCCCTTATCATTTGATGATTTTACGGGTCAGGAACAAGTGATAGACAATCTGAAAGTTTTTGTTAAAGCAGCAAACTTAAGAAACGAGGCTTTAGATCATACTTTGTTTCACGGTCCTCCCGGACTTGGAAAAACCACTTTAGCGCATATTCTGGCAAATGAACTAAACGTCGGACTTAAAATTACCTCTGGACCTGTTTTGGATAAACCCGGAGATTTGGCCGGTTTGCTTACCAATTTAAGTGAACGCGATGTATTGTTTATTGATGAAATTCACCGATTAAGTCCGGTTGTGGAGGAATATTTATATTCGGCTATGGAAGATTATCGGATTGATATTATGATTGAATCCGGACCAAACGCACGAACCGTTCAAATAGATTTAGAACCATTTACCTTAATTGGCGCAACCACAAGATCGGGTTTATTAACTGCACCAATGCGCGCTCGTTTTGGAATTAGCAGCCGTTTGCAATATTACAATACCGAATTGTTGACCACCATTGTGCAACGTAGCGCCATCATTTTAAAAGTTCCTATTTCTATGGAATCAGCTATCGAAATAGCAGGAAGAAGTAGAGGAACACCTAGAATTGCAAATGCTTTGTTACGAAGAGTTCGAGATTTTGCCCAAATAAAAGGAGACGGAAAGATAAGTATTGAAATCGCCAAATATGCATTGAACGCCCTAAATGTTGATGCGCACGGATTGGATGAAATGGACAATAAAATTTTGACTACCATCATTGATAAATTCAAAGGAGGTCCTGTTGGTATTAGCACCATCGCGACCGCTGTTGGGGAAAATACGGAAACCATTGAAGAAGTTTATGAACCATTTTTGATCCAGGAAGGTTTTATAATGCGCACGCCTCGCGGAAGAGAAGTAACAGAACTCGCCTACAAGCATTTAGGAAGAATTAAAGGAAATATTCAGGGAGGTTTATTTTAATATTTTTTTGTGATATGAATCACAAAACTAAAAATTGTTCAGTGTACTTTTGTTTGAGTAAAAATTCGAATCTTATTGGGCTATGAGTTTAAAAAAAATATTTCCTTTTTTAATTTGGCTGCCTTTAGTAAAAAGCACTTGGAAAGATGATTTAATTGCCGGTATTACAGGAACTATTATTGTAATCCCGCAAGCTGTCGCTTTTGCTATGATTGCAGGTTTACCGCCAATCTACGGTTTTTATACAGCGATGATTACGCCAATAATTGCAGCCTTGTTCGGCTCATCATATCATTTAATTTCAGGGCCTACCACCACCAGTTCAATTGTGGTTTTTGCAGTGATAAGTAAATTTGCAAATCCGGAATCAGAACTCGAAGCTTTTATTTCATTGGCCATCGTGTTATCATTTATGGCTGGCGTTATCAAATTGGTAATGGGACTGGCAAAAATGGGTAAACTTGTTAATTTTGTTTCTAATTCCGTAGTCATAGGTTTTGCTGCCGGTGCCGGAATTTTAATTGGTTTTAAACAATTGAAATATGTTTTCGGGCTCGATGTACCTTTAGGAAGCACATTTTATGAAATTACACGCTATATAATTTCTCATATTACAGAAACTAATTTTTATGTATTTGGCGTTGCTTTAGGAACGCTGCTCATCGCTTTTCTGATTAAGAAATTTTTTAAAAAGATTTCCAAATTATATATGTTAATTGCGATGGTGCTTGGAACTTTGTTGGCAATTTTGTTGGGCGGAAATATACACGGGATAGAAACAGTTGGCAATGTGCCATCGCATTTGCCGCCATTCAAAATTCCCAATTTTAATTATGAAGATATGCGATTGCTAACCTCCGGAGCATTTACGCTGGCATTATTGGGTTTGGTTGAAGCGGTTTCAATTGCGCGAGCAGTTGCATTGCATTCGCATCAAAAACTAGACAATAATCAGGAATTTATTGGACAAGGTTTGTCAAATATTGTTTCCAGTTTTTTCTCCTCTTATGCAAGTTCAGGATCATTTACGCGCTCTGGCTTAAATTATCAGTCTGGTGCAAAAACGCCTTTATCCGCAATTATTTCTGCTATTGGATTGATGTTGGTGGTGTTATTTTTTGCCCGATTTGCTTCATATTTGCCAAAAGCGGCGATGGGAGGCATTATTTTATTGGTAGGCTATAATTTAATAGATTTTGATCACATCAGGCAAATATTAAAAAGCAGCAAACGAGAACTAATTATTTTTAGCGTAACATTATTTGGCACTTTATTTTTAGAACTGGAAACAGCTTTATTTTTAGGAATATTAATTTCGTTGTTTTTCTATTTGGAAAAAACATCAAAACCAAATATCGCAGAAGTTGGTATCAACAAAGATGGTAAGTTTATCAATATCATTAGGGATGAAACCACACGTGAATGCCCTCAAATTAAAATTATCAGAATTGACGACTCCATTTATTTTGGGGCCATTGAAGCCATAGCCAATTATTTTGCGGAACTATATGAGAAAAATGACAAAAAGCATATTCTAATTATAGCAAACGGAATTAATTTTATTGATTTGGCGGGAGCCGAATTTATTGCTTATGAAGTTTTAAAATGGCAAGAAAGAGGCGGTGGCATCTATTTTGTCGGTTTAAAATTAGTAAGTCAGGAGATTCTTTTAAAAGGAGGATTTGCAGAAATGATAGGGAGCGAAAATTTCTTTAAAGATAAACATACAGCAATTGAAACAATTTATAAGAAATTGGATAAGGAGCAGTGCAAAAATTGTGATGTAAAATTATTTCAAGAATGTAAACAAAGTGTTCAAGAATGAATTATAAAAAGATTATTCCAATTTTGGATTGGTTGCCAAACTATAAAAAGGAATTTTTTAAAAACGACTTGGGTGCGGGATTGGCTGTTGGAATTATGCTTATACCACAAGGAATTGCCTATGCAATGATTGCAGGATTGCCTCCAATTTACGGTTTGTATACCGCGATGATTCCACAAATGGTATACGCAATTTTCGGAACTTCCCGTCAGCTGGCTGTTGGGCCAGTTGCGATGGATTCGCTTATTGTGGCATCTGGCGTTGCAACACTGGCGGAAATAGGCTCGGAACATTTTATTGAATTTGCCATTCTTCTGGCCTTTATGATGGGGGTTTTGCAGGTATTGTTCGGGATTTTTAAATTGGGATTTTTGGTTAATTTTTTATCAAGGCCCGTTATTAGCGGCTTTACTTCGGCAGCGGCTTTAATTATCGCGCTAAGCCAGTTAAAACATTTGTTGGGAATTGATATTCAGCGAAATAACAAAATACATAGTTTGGTTTTTGAGGCGCTTCAGCATTTAAAAGACACTAATTTAATAACCCTTTCAATAGGCGTTATTTCAATACTGATTTTAGTGTTTTTTAATCAAATTTCTAAAAAAATACCTGCCGCTCTGGTGGTGGTGGTGGCGGGGATTGTCATTGCCAAATTTTTTAATTTGGATCAAATTGGGGTTAAAATAGTGGGTGAGATTCCAAGCGGATTGCCTGATTTTATTATTCCTTCTTTTGAAAAACAAACGCTCATTGATTTATTTCCCATTGCATTAACATTATCTTTTATCGGTTTTTTGGAAGCAATTTCTGTTGCAAAAGCCGTTGGAATAAAGCACAATGATTATAAAGTAATTCCCAACCAGGAGTTAATTGCCCTTGGAATGGGAAATATTGTAGGCTCATTTTTTCAAACATATCCTGCTACTGGCGGATTTTCCAGAACTGCGGTGAACAATCAGGCAGGTGCCAAAACACCTATGGCCGCCATTATTTCTGGATCTGTTGTTGGACTTACCCTGTTGTTTTTTACGCCTCTTTTTTACTATCTGCCCGAAGCCGTGCTGGCTGCAATTATTGTGGTGGCCGTTTTTGGATTGTTGGACTTTACCGTTCCAAAACAATTGTTGAAATATTCAAAAAGAGAGCTTCTAATTTTAAACATCACACTTTTAATTACAGCCACGGTCGGCATTAAAGAAGGTATTTTTGTCGGAGTTATCTTGTCGTTGGGAATGTTGATTTATACAACCACCAAACCACATATAGCGATTTTGGGCAGAATTCCAGACACACATTTTTACAGGAACATCAAAAGATTTGAGGGATTGCTGATCACTTCCGAAGAAATTTTAATTGTGCGTTTTGACGCTCAGTTATTTTTTGCCAATGTGCAATATTTTAAAGATAAATTGGAAAAATCCGTAGCCGAAAAAGGCGATAAATTAAAATTAATCATTATTGACGGGGAAAGTATCAATAGCATCGACAGCTCTGGAGTTTATATGTTAAATGATGTGATCGCCAAGTATCGAAGCTTGAATATAGATATCGCGTTTACCGGTATGAAAGGGCCAGTTCGCGATGTGCTGGAAAAAAGCGGCATTATAAAAAAGATAGGTTATCAAAATTGTTTTTTAAGCATTCAGGAAGCGGTTGATGCTTTTGAAGAAGGAAAAAAAAACAAAGAAACTGGAATCAAATTTTCCGATTACATAAAACAGACAAATAGTTAATATTTTCAAAATATTTTCTGTAATGTGATGATGATTACAAATGATAGATTATTCATCTTGTAATTTTGAGAAACAACAATTAATTTTAGTTAAATATAAATCAATCAATTATGAAATGAGTTTATTGGATATATGAGTGAAACTCTGATTAAGATATACGAATTACATATGACCGAATTAAAACAAAAAAATAGAACGATATGAAAGTAGAACAATTATTTACCAGCTGTTTGGCAGAAATGGCCTATTATGTTGAGTCGAATGGAGAAGCTGCCATCATTGATCCTTTGAGAGAAACTGAACCTTATATTGAAATGGCGAAAGCCGACGGCGCTAAAATTAAATATGTTTTTTTAACGCATTTTCACGCCGATTTTGTTTCCGGACAAGTTGATTTGGCAAAAAAGACAGGGGCAACCATCGTTTTTGGCCCAAACGCCAATCCCAATTATGACATTCATAAAGGCATTGACGGGGAAGAATTTAAAATTGGAAAAGTAACCCTCAAATTATTGCATACACCCGGCCATACTATGGAATCTTCATCCTATGTTTTAATAGATGAAAAGGGAAAGAAACCTTATGTTTTCACTGGTGACTGTTTGTTTATCGGCGATGTGGGAAGACCAGATTTGGCGGTAAAATCGGATGTGACTGAAGCTGATTTGGCAGGTCATTTGTTTGATTCGCTTCGAAATAAAATAATGACTTTACCCGATGATATTATTGTATTCCCAAATCACGGAGCGGGATCTGCCTGCGGAAAAAACATGAGTTCCGAAACTTTCGATACATTGGGAAATCAAAAGAAAACAAACTATGCTTTGAGGGCTGATATGACCAAAGAGGAATTTATTAAAGAAGTCACAACAGGTTTAAAACCGGCACCACAATATTTTCCCAATAATGTACGAATGAATAAGGAAATTAACACGAGCATAGATGAAATTTTACATCGTGGAACAACACCAATTGATGCCGCAACTTTTAAAGAAATGAGCGAGCGCGAGGATATTTTAGTGATTGATACGCGTTCCAAAGATGAATTTGCTGAAGAAGGCACCGTGCCGGGCGCTTGGTATATTGGTGTCGACGGTAATTTTGCGCCTTGGGTGGGTTCGTTAATCACCAACATCAAACAAAAAATTATTTTTATTGCTGAAGGCGGCAGGGAACACGAAGTGGTTACACGTTTTTCTCGTGTGGGTTACGACAATACTTTGGGTTTTTTAAGAGGCGGAATGCACGCTTGGCTTGCCGCAGGTTTTAAAGTTGATAAAATAGGCTCCATATCTGCAACGCAATTTGCCAATAAATTGAAAGCAGGAAATATTGTGGCGCTTGATGTTAGAAAAGAATCTGAATTTCTTTCAGAACACGTGGTTGGTGTTGAAAATTTTCCGCTTGATTTTATTCATTCAAATTTTGCTGAAATAAAACCGGAAAAGGAATATTTTTTACATTGCGCAAGCGGTTATCGCTCACTTATTGCAGCCTCTATTTTTCAGGCAAACGGCATAAAAAAAGTTACGGATGTTAGAGGTGGTTTTAAAGACATTAAAGATACAGGCGTTAAATTAACCGACTATGTTTGCCCAACAACTTTGCTGTAAATAGGCGTCCTGACTTGGCATACAAATCCTAATAATTCAGGATACAAGAATATAATTGCCAAAATTTTATACTAAAAGATAAAAATTAAATTTTTTTATTCGCCATAAAATCTGTAATCTTTAAAGAACCTGAACCAAAAATAAAAAACACGCAAAGTAAAAATAAAACCAGGGCAGCCAGCTCAATGGATTGCCCACCCATCATTAATTTGGTATGCGAATACACAAAGAAAATGGCACTAAACAATATTGGAATTTGGATAAAAGCCCCTAATCTTGTCAAAAAACCAACTGCCAAAAGAATACCACCAAAAAGATGGGTTATCCCCACCAATGAAACCCAAACAAATAATTCTTGTTCAACTCCTAACTCAATAATAGAATCTGGGTTTGCCAAGATAAGATAGCCTCTAATTGCCAAGGCAATTCCCAAAAAGATTCTAATGAGGCCAAAAGCAATTCCGGGTTTGGAGTCAAGTGATGATGTGGAGGAGATAAACATATTCATAGTGGTGGAATTTAGAAGATTATATACTCAAAGTTATAAAAAATAATACAACAAATATTAATTTTTGTGAATTTCCTTCAAGAATTGAAGATTTTACGAAATTTTTTTAAGGTCCAATTTTTTATTCTATAAGGTAACTTTGGTTACTGCTAAAATTTAATTGTAACTTTACTTTTGTAAAAAAAAATCAAAAACAAATGAAAACTACTTTAAAACTATCATTTTTGGTGCTTATAACCATTTTAGGAATAAGCTGCAATACCAAATCTCAATCTCATTCTGAAGCAATAAAGGTTCTTACGCCAACTGAATTTAAGCAAAAATCGGCGAATCAAACGATAATTGACATTAGAACACCGCAGGAATTTAGTGAAGGGCATATTGAAGGCGCCGTAAATATCAATTATTACGACAGCAATTTTATGGACCAAATGGCAAAATTCGATAAAAATCAACCGATTTTTATTTATTGCAGATCGGGAAACAGAACAACGGCTGCTTCCAAAAAGGCAGCGGATTTTGGATTTACAGAGATTTATGATTTGGAGGGAGGAATTTTATATTGGATGAAAAACAACAATGAAACTGTAAAATAGCATTTATGAAAAATTTGTTGATTGCGATGGTTTTTATGGCTTTGGTAGCTTGCGGCAATTCGCTTACGAATAAGGAAAAGCAAGAATACGCCACTAAAGGAAATGAGATTTCGCAAGCAACATTTAAAGTATTAAGTGAAAAATTGACAGAACAAATGAAATTGGGCGGTCCGACCCAGGCAATACCTTTTTGCAATGTTGAGGCCTTGCCGCTTACCCAGCAATTATCTGAAAAGTTCAATGTAACCATAAAACGCACTTCTGATAAATTAAGAAATCAGCAAAACAAACCTTCAGAAAGGGAGCTGGAAATGATCAATAATTTTCATAAATTAATTTCAGAAAAACAAGAAATTAAGCCTGTTGTAGAAGTTGACAATAATAATAAACAGCACTATTATGCGCCTATTATTTTAAAAGCAAATTGTTTGGCTTGCCACGGAAAAGTTGATGAGTTTGTATCAGTAAAAACCGATTCAATCATAAATTCGCTTTACCCCAACGACAAGGCTATTGGATATAATGAAGGTGATTTAAGAGGTATTTGGAGCATCACTTTTGAATGAGAGAAATTGACATATTTTCACAAAAACTAAAAAGGGAAAAATGACAGTTATTAAAGTATTAAATTTAAAATGCGGCGGATGTGCCAATACCATAAAAAAAGGAATTGTCACGATTGAAGGCGTAAATGAAATTTTGATTAATTTAAATACTTCGGAAGTGAGCATCGATGCTACTGATGAATTGGTGATTCAACAAGTTAAAGAAAAATTATCAAGTATGGGATATCCTGAAGTTGGTGATGCAAACACGATGTTGCACAAGGCGAAGTCTTTTGTGAGTTGCGCCACGGGCAAAATGACTTCAGAAGAAAAGTAATTTATTTAAACGATTATGATGATACTTTTTAAACGCGGTTTAAACCGCGTTTAAAAAGTATTTTTTTGTTAGAATTTTAAGGTTGCTCCAACCAAAAAGTTTCTTGTGGCTTGCGGATAATATCCGGATCCATCTAAAGTAGTTGTTTGATTAGGAACCGACCAAGTATCATCATAGGTGTAATAATAACCGTTTGAAATATATTCGGCATTGAAAATGTTGTTCACCAAGGCATTAAACACAATTGATTTGACAATTTTTTTCGGATTAATTTCATAAGAAATATTTAAATCGTTCACAAAATAGCTTTCCAGTTTTGAGTTTGCATTGTCAATATTTCCCATATATTGTTCCCCGACATATTTAGACAATAAAGAAAATTGCATCTTTTCATTTGGTTGAAACACAAAAGCATTTGCCGCGATTAAATTTGGAGAAAATGCAATGTCGGTATTTCCCAAATCAACCAATTCACCATTCCAAGTGGTTAAAAAATCAACATTCTTGTTGCTGCTGATGGCAATATTTGGTTGCACATAAAATTTATCGGTCAATTTTATTTGCGCATCTATTTCCAGTCCAAGTCGGTAACTTTTTCCGCTAGTGGCTCTTATTGGCGATCCGGTATCATCAATGGCACCTGTTAAAACCAGCTGGTCTTTATAAAACATATAATAAACATTGCTGTTTATTTTAATGGTTTCATTTATAAAGCGCCATCCCAATTCAAAATCATTTAATTTTTCTGAGGTAAAAATGCCGTTTTCAAAATCGTTGCGATTTGGCTCCCGATTTGCTTTTGCATAAGATAAATAGAAACTGTTATTTGTATTTGATTCAAAAGTCAAACCGGCTTTCGGATTAAAAAACGAATAGTTTTCATCAACATTTATAGGCGTTCTGTCTGAAGTCAATCCATTCGTGTTAAATTTCACAAATCTGCCTTGCAAATCCGTAAATAACGTCCAGAAATCATTCAAATTATAGGTCAATTTTCCAAAAATATTGGCATCATCTTTTTCGGTATTGGCATCATAATAATGGTTTCTTATTTCAGAATTGCCGGCAAATTCAGCCCAGATAATTTCTCCAAAATGTTTTCCTTTATAGTTGCTGAAAGAAGTTCCGAAAATAAACTCAATTCCATCGTTTCTATAGGTTGCATTTGCATTCGCCACATAAAAATCATTGTCCAGCCATCGTCTTCTGATCAAATCTGTTTCATCAATGGTTTCGCCGCCAATAGTGATTGGCGTTAATAAATAATCGGCAAAATCTTCACCTTCTTTAAATTGCTCAAAATAACCGCTGCCTTTGGTGTAGTTTAATCCAACATTGGTGGACCAGTTTTCCGTTAATTTTTCATTCCAATGCAATTGATAATGGTCTTGTTGGTAATTGTCAATCTCATTTTCGTAGGAATACGGATTATATGTCCGCCCCAGAGTTTCCATTTCTTCTTTGGTAACGCCATACCAGGCCTGATAAGTTTTTTCGTGGCCGCCAAAAGTCAGTGCTTTTATCAAAGTGTTGTCATCAACATAAGTGGCTTGTAAAAAGTACGATTTTAAATCGGACCAGGCGCGGTCAATATAGCCGTCCGAATCAATTTTCGAAAAACGGCCCGCAAATTCGATATGGTCATTAATTTTACCGGTACTGAATTTTACCGTATTTTTTTTGGTGTTGTAGGAGCCAAATGAACTGCTGATTTCTCCAAAAGCATTTTCGGAAACAGCATCAGTCAACAAGTTTAAACTTGCGCCAAAAGCGCCGGAGCCGTTGGTGGAAGTTCCCACACCACGTTGCAATTGCATACTCTCTGTGGAGGAAGTGAAATCGGGCATATTCACCCAAAAAGTTCCCTGACTTTCGGCATCGTTATAAGGAATTCCGTTGATGGTAACATTTACACGAGTGGCATCACTTCCGCGAACCCTGATTCCTGTGTATCCAACACCTGCGCCGGCATCACTTGTGGTAACTACAGAAGGCAAATAATTCAACATAACAGGAATATCCTGTCCCAAATTGCGTTTTTCTAAATCTTTTTTGGTGATGTTGCTGTGCGTAACAGGTGATGTTGTTTTTACACGAACCGCGGCAACAATGACTTCTTCCAAATTCATAAATTGGTCAGACAAGTCAATTGAAATAAAAACATCTTTTGTTAACGCAACCTTTACCTCCTTCGGATTGCTGAGCGCGCTTACCAATAACGTGTAAGTTCCTTTTTTTAAGTTTAAAGAAAATGTGCCGTCTGCATTGGTCGTGGTTCCTTTGTTGGTTTCTTTCACCACAATATTTACGTCGGGAAATGGTTTTGATCCGTCCGTCACTTTGCCCGAAAGCGTTAAAAGTTCTTGTGAATTCGCATTAAAAGAAAATGCCGTGATTAAAAAAGCTGCCAATAGGATTACTTTTTTCAGTTTCATTTTTAAATATTGTTTCATTTTTTTTTAAATAAAACGATTTAAAAAGAGGTAATTAATCGATGTTATGAATAATTAATTTGTTGTCCACGCGATTGTTATCGCTTAATTTCCCTAAACAGCATTACCTGTTCAGGTTCAATGGGTTTGATCTCAGCCGTTTTAGGCACCCCTTTTGAGATGGGTCAAAAATATAAATAAGAATTTAAATAAAGGAATTAAATTCAATATATTTAAAAATATTTTGGGCGTTCCCCGCCAACTGGCGGGTCAGGCTTTCCGTTCCAAACTTTTTTCGCTAAAAATGCGCAAAAAGGTTTTCCACTTCAATCCTTAACGAATTGTTTGCGATTTCTAATTTACGATTTTGAAAATATCGATAAAATGTTAACCATAGCAAAATTGCGCCCTTTGCGTATTTCTTTGCGTTTTTTGCGGTTAAATAAATTTTGATGGAATTAATTTTTTAATAGTTTTTCTTTGCAGAATTTGTGGTAAAAATATTTTATTCAAAATTAGATTTATTTCTAAGTACTTTTTTGAAGGCTTGTTTTTTCTTTTTCTCCAAGCGTTTTACGATGCTCGATTTGCTTGGCTTTGTCGCCTTTCTTGATTTTTGAACAATTAATCCGCCTGAAATGATGTTTAAAAATCGGTCAATCACAATTTCCTTATTTTTGTGCTGACTTCGGCTTTCGTCGCACTGAAGCAACAATACATTGTCTTTTGTGAGTTTGCTTTTAAGTTTTTGAATCAACAATGTTTTTTCTTCTTCTGTAAAGCTTTCCGAATTTCCCAAATCAAAAGTAAGTTCAATTTTTGAGGAAACTTTATTTACATGCTGTCCGCCGGCACCGCCGCTGCGCACTGCCTTAAATTTCAATTCCTTTATCATCAATTCGGTATGCATTCGCTTCGGATTTTTTTGCTGAATTATTTTCCTAAAAATCGGTGTAAATCCGACCTAGTTTGTAGAATTTTATCAATTTCACGAATGGCTGTTTCTAGCCGTTCTTTTTTATCACCTTTCAATAAAACATACCGCCGATGGTTTTTTATCAATGCATTTTCAAAGGCGCTGAACATTTGCAGTCGTTGTTCAGGACGATCTCTTAAATCATCTTTTTTCCACGGAGCATCTATATAAGTCAAAAAATACAAGTCGTAAGTATTTTGTAATGCCGCTTTTTCCAAATCCGGATGCACAAATCCGCCATAAAATGCTTCCGAATAAACTTTAGTTTCCAGCAAATCGGTGTCGCAAATTAAAATCTTATCGGCTTTTAGCGCCAACTCGTTTTCCGATTTCATTTGTCCTTCAGCAATGGGCAACATATCAGAAATTTCACAGGTTTTTCGCTCGTTATTCCATTTGTTTTGTAAATAATCCCTCGCATATTCCGGAACCCAAACCGTGTTGTAATGGCGTGCCAACAATTTGGAAAGTGTTGTTTTTCCTGAACTCTCAGGTCCAAAAAGAACCACTTTTATAATATTTATGTCTGTTTGTTTAAGTTTTTCTTCCATGCATAATACCCTTGAAAAGCCAAAATTAAAAATATGGCGTATTGAATTCCCGTAAAACCGTATCCTTTTACAAAATACAGCGGAATAGAAACCACATTGCCCGCAATCCAAAATAGCCAGTTTTCTAATTTCTTATTGGCCATTAACCACATTCCGGCAAAAAAGATTCCGGTGGTAAAAGTATCTAAAAATGGCGTAATTTTTCTAAAATCTTCTAAATTTCCGGCAGTTAAGTTGGTGATGGCGTAATCAACACTTTCCTTAAAATTCAAATGATTTGGCATCACGTTATAATATCTGTAAACGATTATTACAAAAATGGAGGTGAATAAAAAAATGCCAAATGTCTTTAATTTATCAAGGGTATTGGTTCTTGAAATTGGCAAATGGTGTTGTTTGTCATCAACAATTCTGCTCCACATATACCAGCCATAAAAACTCATTATCGTATAATAAATATTGATAATTAAATCGCCGTATAATGACCATTGCACCAATAAATACACATACAACGCGGTGCTGATGATGCCCGTTGGAAACACCAAAATATTTTCTTTTTTGGCATAGAAAACACTCATAACGCCAAAAATAGCGGCAATTAATTCGAGTGAAATATGTAGCGCGCTTGCCGATTGATAAGGTTCTATAAAAAAGTTGAGGATGTCATTCATAAGCTAAAATTGGAATGCATTATTATTTTCAAAAGCAGTGCCAACCACCACCAAATCGGCGCCACTGTTATAAGCATTGTTGAGTTGCACTTTGGTTTTTATGCCTCCGCCAACAATTAAAGGAATGTTAATGTGCTTTTTCACTTCTGAAATTAATTTTGAATTTATAGGAACTTTCGCGCCACTTCCTGCTTCCAAATATATCAATTGTTTGCCTTTGTACATTCCTGCAACGGCCGTATCAACTGCCAACGAAATGTTTTCTTGCGAAATTGGAATGGTGTTACTAGTTTTAAATACCGATGAATTGGTTCCGCCATCAATTAAAATATAGCCTGTTGGAATAATTTCCAAAGGGGAGTTTTTTAAAAAAGGAACTGATTTAATTTGTTGTTCAATTAAATATTCCGGATTTCTACCTGAAAGCAAAGATAAAAACAACAAAGCGTCTGCGTGATTCGTGAGTTGCGAGAAGTCTCCGGGAAAAAGTACTACAGGTAATTTCGAATATTTTTTAATAGTTTCTACAAACAAATCCGTGATGCCATTTTCAACAAAACTTCCTCCCACAAAAATAAAATTTGCGTTTAATCTGTCTATTCTTGCAGAAATTTCAGGCAGTTTTTCCAAAGCAGTTTTATCGGGATCCAATAAAATAGCCAGCAATTTTTCTCCTTTTGCTGAAGCTTCTTGAATAAATTCTAAAATGGTTTCACTCATTTTTTGAAGGTTCTAAAGCGTAAACCAAGGTAAATCCGCCAAGTTGTTCAAACCGAATATCATAATTTTTATCCCAGCCTTCCACTTTTATATAACCAGTGGTTTTTTTGTCAGCAATTTGAAATGAATTAATATCAATATCATTTTTAAAGGTCAATCCGCCAAAAGGATAAATTTTATACAAAGATTCTTTTGCGCCCCAAATTACTGTCAATTGTTCAATATAGTCATCATCTTTATGGATGAATCCTTTTTCAAAATTGACAAACCGATGTTGGATGATTTTTATCTTTTCCCTGTTTTTTTCAATGTCGATTCCAACGGCAGCATCACTAATTGCTATCGCCGAAAAAGTGAAGGAATGGGTGATGGAAATATTTTTTTCGTCGGTTAAATGCGGTTTGCCGTTAACGTTGTAAAATAAATCTAAGTCGGAATAACCAGCTGCTTTTAACAAATGCCGAACACTCAAAAATCCGCGTTTGTGAAGATCGGATTTCATTGAAATGAGCCTTTCTTCGCTTCTTTCCGTCAACAGCATATTTTCAGTCAAATCACTAAGGGATTCTTCAATTTTCCACACATAAATGGTGGTATGATTATTTGGCTTAATAGTTTTATATAAAGGCATTTAGTTTTTCAAAGGTATTTTGTACTTTTGCACATTCCTAAACAACTTGTTTTAGTTGTTTAAAATAAAAACAAATTTAAGAAATATGAGTACTAAAACATCAACTTACGTTAAATATAAAGTAAAAGACATCAATCTTGCTGAATGGGGACGTAAAGAAATTCAATTGGCGGAAGCAGAAATGCCAGGTTTAATGAGTTTAAGAGAAGAATTTAAAGGCAAAAACCCTTTAAAAGGAGCGAGAATTGCAGGCTGTTTGCATATGACCATCCAAACTGCTGTTTTAATTGAAACTTTGGTTGAATTGGGCGCTGAGGTAACTTGGAGCTCTTGCAATATATTTTCAACACAAGACCAGGCTGCTGCCGCGATTGCTGCTGCGGGAGTTTCCGTTTACGCTTGGAAAGGTTTAAGCGAAGAGGAATTTGACTGGTGTATTGAACAAACCTTGTTTTTTGGTGAAGACAGAAAACCTTTGAACTTAATTTTAGATGATGGTGGTGATTTAACCAATATGGTGTTGGACAGATACCCGGAATTAGCTGCAGGAATCAATGGTTTAAGTGAAGAAACTACGACTGGTGTTCATCGTTTATACGAAAGAGTGAAAGCAGGAACATTGCCTATGCCTGCGATAAATGTAAACGATTCAGTTACAAAATCTAAATTCGACAACAAATACGGATGCCGGGAAAGCGCTGTGGATGCCATCAGAAGAGCAACCGATTTGATGTTGGCCGGCAGGCGCGTGGTGGTTTGCGGTTATGGTGATGTGGGCAAAGGAACAGCGGCTTCATTTAAAGGTGCTGGATCAATTGTAACCGTTACCGAAATCGATCCAATTTGTGCGTTGCAAGCCGCGATGGATGGATTTGAAGTGAAAAAATTAGATACTGTTGTTGGAAATGCTGATATCATTATTACCACTACAGGAAATAAAGACATTGTAATTGCCCGTCATTTTGAAAAAATGAAAGATAAAACCATCGTTTGTAATATCGGTCATTTCGATAATGAATTGGATATGGCTTGGTTGAATAAAAATTATGGACATACGAAAGTTGAAATTAAACCTCAGGTTGATAAATATACGATTGGCGAAAATGAAATTTTAATTTTGGCTGAAGGCCGTTTGGTGAATTTAGGCTGTGCAACCGGACATCCAAGTTTTGTGATGAGCAATTCATTTACCAACCAAACTTTGGCGCAATTGGAATTGTGGAACAATAAAGAGGCTTATGAAAACCAAGTATATATGTTGCCCAAACATTTAGATGAAAAAGTGGCGCGTTTGCATTTGGCTAAAATTGGTGTTGAATTGGAAACTTTGCGTGAAGACCAAGCAAAATATATTGGTGTAACTGTTGAAGGACCTTACAAACCTGATTATTACAGATATTAATTTTATCAATAAAAACGAAGCCGTTTCTAAATTTTGAAACGGCTTCGTTTTTATTTTGTAACTGATTTAGTAATTCGTATTTTTTTTATAATTACCCCAGCCAACCTTCACGGTCTAAACTTCGGTATTGAATGGCTTCAGAAATATGTGATGTAGAAATCTCTGCAACACCTTCTAAATCAGCAATGGTTCTGGCAACTTTTAAAATCCGGTCGTAAGCTCTGGCAGATAAACTTAAGCGTTCCATCGCATTTTTAAGCAAGATGCTGCATTCTGGCAGCAGTTTACAATATTTTCTGATTTGTTTCACGCTCATTTGCGCGTTGTGATGCACATTTCCAAATTCCGTAAAACGAAGGGTTTGAATTTCCCTTGCTTTGGTAACTCGTTTTCTGATTTCGGTGCTTGGTTCGCTTAATTGTTCTTCGGAAAGTTTCTCAAAAGGAACAGGATTCACTTCAATATGAATGTCAATTCTGTCTAATAACGGCCCGGAAATTTTACTGAGATATCGTTGCATTTCAAAAGGTGAAGAGGTTTTTGGCGAATCGGGATCGTTAAAATAACCGCTTGGAGACGGATTCATACTGGCCACCAACATAAAACTGCTTGGGTACGTCACCGAGAATTTCGCCCGTGAAATGGTGATTTCCCTGTCTTCCAAAGGTTGGCGCATCACTTCTAAAACGGTGCGTTTAAACTCGGGCAATTCATCCAAAAATAAAACGCCATTGTGTGCCATAGAAATTTCTCCCGGTTGTGGATATTGTCCGCCGCCGACAAGGGCGATGTCTGAAATCGTGTGATGCGGCGAGCGAAACGGTCGCTGGCACATCAAACCGCTTTCTTTTATTTTTCCAACAACGGAATGTATTTTTGTGGTTTCAAGCGCTTCCTGCATCGTCATAGGAGGCAAAATGGAAGCCAGTCTTTTGCTTAGCATTGTTTTTCCGCTTCCCGGTGGTCCGATTAGGATGATATTATGTCCGCCAGCTGCGGCAATTTCCATAGAGCGTTTAACTGATTCCTGGCCTTTTACATCGGCAAAATCAAATTCGGGGTGCTCTAAATTTTTGTTGAATTCAAATTGGACATCAATAATTGTTTGTTCCAGTTCTGTTTTTCCGTCGAAAAAATCAATGACTTCTGTAATATTTTCAACGCCATAAACTTTTAAATCAGAGACAATTGCTGCTTCTTTGGCATTTTGTTTGGGCAGAATAAATCCTATAAAATTTTCTTCAAGCGCTTTTATGGCTATGGGCAAAGCGCCTTTTATGGGCTGTAAACTTCCGTCTAAAGAGAGTTCGCCCATAATAATGTAGTCGCCAATTTTATTGGTATTAATTTGGTTTGAAGCGGCGAGTATGCCAATGGCCAAGGTAAGGTCGTAGGCCGAGCCTTCTTTGCGCATATCGGCCGGAGCCATATTGATGGTGATTTTTTTGCCCGGAAAATGGTATTTGTTGTTTTTTAATGCTGCTGAAATCCGGAAACTGCTTTCTTTTATTGCATTATCCGGCAATCCAACTAAATGGTATCCAATACCTTTGTCAATATTTACCTCCACAGTAATATTGGTGGCTTCAACGCCGAACACGGCGCTGCCATAAACTTTTTCCAGCATATTTTTTAATTTTCATAAAAATAGCTAAAAATTTAATGCAATAAATTTTTACAGCAATGTTTGTTGCGTTTTTTTACTAATGTAAGATATATTCACGTAAATATCAGCAGGAAGTATAAGAAATAAATACAATAATTAAATATTATTGAAAATAAATATAAAAAAATTTGGAAAACAAAAAAAAATAATTAAATTTACTGACTGAGTGATTAGTCAATAATAAAATGAATACAGAAAACTTAAAAAAAAACAAGAAAAACGCCAAGCAACAAATTTTAAATGTTGCTTTAGAAATGTTTGCATCACAAGGGTATCATAAAACATCCACAGGCGCAATTTGCAAAGAAGCAGGAATATCTGCCGGTTTGTTATTTTATCATTTCTCTTCAAAAGAGATTTTGTTAAACGCCATTGTGAAAATGATACTTTCAAAAATTGACGGGACTTTGGATTATCAAGAAAACGATGATCCCAAAAAAGTGTTGTCAAACATTATAGATGTGTTCTTTAACTCTTTACAAAATGACAGGAAATATTGGGATTTGTATATGTCTTTATTGTACCAGCCCGATACTAAAGATCAAATTGGAAAAGGGGTTTTGGAACATTCGATAAAATACAGGCGGACTATTTTTCATTTGATGGAGTCTTTGGGATCGGCCAATCCAAAAGGAGATTCATTTGAGTTTGAAGTTTTTCGTGTAGGTGTTTTTGCTTCGTATTTAGCCAATCATAGCGAAGAATTGTTAAAAAAAGCTAAAGAAAAAATGAGATTGAAGTATTTAGAATGAATTATTAACTAACCAAACTATTATTATCATGAATCAAAAAATTTTAACTTTCCTGTTTGTTTTTTTTATCTCAGGAGTGATTTTCGCGCAAGGCGGAATTAAAGGAACTGTTGTGGATGAATCTGGAGTGGCTATTTCACAGGCCGAAGTTTTCATTAAAAGTACAAATCAAGGAACAATCACCAACAATAAGGGTGAATTTGAACTTAGTAATGTTACAAATGGAACTTATACTGTTTCCTTTATTTATATAGGATTTGTAACAGTTGACAAAAGTGTTACCATCAATAACAATGTTGTAAATCTTGGTGTAATTACCTTAAACAGCAGTTATCAGGTATTTGAGGAAGTGGTTGTTTCCGGGTCTCGAAAAATGGAAAAAATAACGCAAGCACCGGTTACAATTAACGTAATTAGCGCGCGACAGCTGGATAATTTTGTGGGTGATCCAAGTGAATTGATTGCCCAACAAAAAGGGATTGATTTTATCAAAACCGGTGCTTTTGTGAGCGGATTTAATATTCGCGGATTTAACTCGGCATTCAATCCTAAAATGTTGCAATTAGATGATAACCGCTTTTCAACACTTATCGCAACAGGTTTGCCATTTGGACCATTAAGTTCCATCATAAAAGAAGATATTGAAAGGGTGGAAATCGTTTTAGGACCTTCATCTGCGTTATACGGACCAAATGCCCACAACGGATTGGTAAATACCATTACAAAAACACCTTGGAAATATGAAGGAACTGAAATTGTTTTAGGAGCGGGTTCTTACGATGCTTTAAGTGCTCGTTTTAGACATGCTAATATATTGAATGATAAATGGGCTTATAAAGTGACTGGCGGTTATGCGGAAGGAACTGACGTAAATTGGACCGATTCCGTGTATGTTTATAACCCTGGAATCGCGAAACCTGAATTGGAACTTGACCGAAAATCTAAATTTTTAAAAGCAGAAGCGTCGGTTTATTACAAACCAACTACAGACAGTGAGGTAAAAGCCATTTACGGAACAAGTAAAAGCAGCTATTTGGCAGTTACAAATGTTGGAAGGAATCAAATTAAAGATTGGGGAATTCAATTTTTGCAAGGAACCTATACTTCAAAACGTTTGTTTGCACAACTTTATAAAACCTGGAGTTCAACAGATGATACTTATGCCATCACTACAAGAACCGAAAATTATTGGAATTTAATTAAAGCAGGAAAAACAAATGAAGAAGCTTTAGTTGGATCCTATGGAGGGAATAATCCGCCAATTTTTGTCGATAAATCAGATCGTTTAAATGCGGAGGTTCAATACAATAACAGTATTGGCGGTTTAGATTTTATTATTGGGGTACAATATCAAAAAGATAAAGCCGACAGTAGGGATACTTATTTGTTGGATGCTACAGGGCCAATTATTATTGAACAAAAAGGATTGTACGGGCAATTGGAATACAAAATAGGGGAATCAGGCGTAAAATTAATTGCTGCAGCTCGTGGTGATGACCACGATTTATATGGATTCAATTTTATTCCTAAAGCCGGTATTACCTATACTGTTGATAAAGGTACTTGGAGATTTACTTACGGAAAAGGAATTGCTTCACCAACAATTTTAAATTTAAGCGGTGATTTATTTGGCGGAATTATTTTAGGTAACGGCGAAGGATTTACCTTATCCGATGGTTCAAAAATAAAGCCGGTTGAAGTTGAGACTATTCAAACGTTAGAATTAGGTTACAAAGGTTTTTTATCCGAAGGAAAATTGTTTTTGGATGCAAATACCTACTATAATATGTCTGAAAACTTCCTAAGTCCATTGATCAATATTGTGCCAACAGGTTTGGCCGGAGGTCCGGTTGTGACACATCGTGGAGATCAGCCAATTGAAGAATTAACGGTTGGTTTGGCGCCAGGATATTATGATGCCGGCGGTTATATTTTAACGTACTTAAACTTTGGGAAAGTTGATACTTACGGATTTGATCTTGGGTTGACTTATTATTTCAATGAAAATTATAATATGACGCTTAACTATTCCTTTTTTGATTATAAATTGGATAAAAAGGATATGGCCAATGATGGAGACAAAAATGGTGTGGTAAATGTATTAGATTTACCAATTAATACGCCGAAAAATAAAATAAGTTCTTCTTTTAACTTTACCCGTAACAAATTTTATGGGTCAATCTTATCTCGTTACATTCAAAAGTATGATTTCTTTTCAGGAAGAAATGTGGCTGCCAAAACCAATACAGATTTAATAATTGGAGGAGATCCTGTTGTTGAAGGCCAACGAGTTGGAAAAAAATTCAATTACGGTCAGTTAGGCGGTTTCTTCTTAAGCTTAAATTTAGGCTATAATATTAATGACCACTTTTCATTAGGTGCTTATGTAAACAATATTTTGGACACAAACAATTATGAATTTGTGGCTTCGCCGCCAAGTGAGAGAACTTTCGGTGCAGAGTTGAAAATAAAATTCTAAGATATTCAATCATGTTTTGTTAATTAAGAACATCGGTTTTTTTTGCCGATGTTCTTTTCTAAAAACTTCAAATTAACTTTATGGAGCATCGCTTTTTAAAAGCCAATGGCATTGAGCTCCATTATTTGGAGAAAAACAGCAAACTTAAGCCAACCATAATTTTGTTGCACGGATTAAGCGCAAATGCCAATTCTTTTGAAAGTTATATGAAGCTTTTGGAAAATTATAGGGTAATATCAGTTGATTTACGTGGCAGAGGTTTAAGCGAAAAACCCAATAACGGATATTCGATGCAATCGCATGCAAAAGATATTATTGAAATGATGGATGTTTTAAAAATTGACGAAGTAATATTGGCAGGCCACTCTTTTGGTGGATTGTTGAGTGTTTTTTTGGCAGTGCATTATCCAAAACGTATATCAAAAATAATTTTGATTGATGTAGCCGCAAAAATGCATCCGGAAGTTCGAGAATTGGTAACGCCATCCGTTATGAGTCGGCTAAAAAAAACATGGAGCACTTATAATGAATACATTGAAAATATGAAAAAAGCACCTTTTTTACAAGGGCAATGGTTGCCAGAAATGGAATCATTTTATAAAGCTGATTGCAAAGAAACTGAAAACGGCATTGAGTCGAGATCAAATTTCGAGCATATTCAACAAGCAGTTGAGGCTGTTTTAAATCCCGGTATTCATTGGGAAGAACTAATCACTCAAATAAAACAGCCTTCAATTGTTATAAATGGCACAGAACCTTTTGTGAATAATCAGGTGTTGGTATCAAAACAACATGCAATGGAAACAGTTCATATGATGAAAAACTGCAAATATATTGCAGTGGCAGGAAATCATGTAACCATGCTATTTGGTAAAGGAGCGAAACAAACAGTTTCGGCAATTACAAAATTTATAAACTAAAAAAAATGACTTTAGCGTGGATTCTTTTTACAATATATTTACTGGGAACTTCCTATTTAGGTTGGATTGGCTATAAAAAAACAGACGGTTTTAGCAGTTTTGCCATAGGGAAAGGAGATATGTCTCCAATTGTTGTTGGAATTACTTTAGCCGCAAGTACTGCTTCAGCAGCAACATTTATTATAAATCCGGGATTTATTTATGTTGATGGATTATCGGCTTGGATAAATATGTTTTTAGGAACCTATTCAGGATTTATGATTATGCTTATTATTTTATCTTTTAAGTTTAGGTCGATGGGTGAAAAAATGAAAGCGTTAACTATTCCCGATTGGATTGGCAAACGCTATCTGTCCAAAGATTTTTCATTGTATTTTGCCTTTATAAATTTATTGTCTTTTGCATTTGTGGTTTTGTTGGTGGGCGGAATTTCTATTGTTATGCAAAAACTGCTTGGCGTCAATAACATCACAGCGCTCTTAATTACCTTAATATTTGTTACCGGCTATGTTTTTTTGGGCGGAACTTATGCCCATGTGTATACAAACGTTTTTCAGGGTATTTTAATGATTGTGGTTTCCTGTGCAATATTATGGACCGGAATTGAGCTGATGATGGAAACCCATGACCCTGGATTTTGGGAGCAAATTTCACAGAAAGATCCAAATTTACTGAAACTTATAAATCCCGAAGGGAAATTATTCAACGATTTCTTTTCAACTTATGTTGCGGGATTTTTTATTGGCGCTGCCTTAGTGTGCCAACCCCATATTTTGACAAAGGCATTGTATGTAAGAACAAATAAGGATGTCCGAAATTATATCATTGTGGTTGGTGTTGTACTGTTGTTGTTTTTATTGTTGGTTTCTGCTGGTTTCTTCGCACACATTACGGTTGATCCGGCGCAGCTTATAGATCCTTCAACCGGTGAGTTTAGGCAAGATTTGGTGATGACGGTTTATTTAGCAAATGCTTTTCCCGATTGGACTTTTACCGTGGTAAGTATTGTGTTATTAGCTGCAGCAATGTCAACCCTGGATGGATTGCTGGTAAGTATTTCCACAATTACCGCAAATGATTTGGTCATTAATCTAATTAATAAATTCAGTAAAAAGGAAATATCTGAAGAACAAAAAATGAAATTATCTTTTAGGGTAAGTCATTTGGTGCTTATTGTAATCGCGATTATGGTTTTTGTGGTTAACATAAATCCGCCAAAATTGTTGGGAATTTATGGACAAGTTGGTGTTTACGGATTGGTATTGGCCGCTTTAGCTCCTTTATTGGTGGGTGTTTTACTAAAAAACTCACCATTAAAACTATTATGGACATCCTCAATTCTCGCGATAATTACGCATTTCGTGTTGTACTTTTATGGAAATGAATTATTTCCAAATTCTGGATTTACATTTGCAAATCCTTCTGTAACAGCTGTATTGTCAATTATTTTAGTAATTTTTCCTACCTTAGTTATTGCTTGGTTTCTCAATAAAAAAATTATTGAAAATGAATAAAAATGTCCATATTATCGGTGCCTATAACACAAAGTTTGGCAATCTTAAAGATGAAACTATTTATAGCCTGTATGAAGAAGCTGCAAAAGGTGCCATTAATGATGCAGGTATTGATATCAATGAAATTGATGCGGTGTTTGTTGGTAATTATAGCGGCGGAAGCTTTAACAATCAGGAACATATTGCGCCTTATGGCGTAAATATTTTGCCTGAACTGCGCTTTAAACCTATGTATAGAGCCGAAAATGCCTGTGCTTCTGGCACTTCCGCCATTCATTTGGCCGAAATGGCCATTAAAGCGGGGAAAGCAAAAAAAGTTTTGGTGATTGGGGTTGAAAAAATGAATTCTTTGGACACTAAAAATACTTCACTTGCACTTGCAAAAGCGTCATACTGGGAAAAAGAAGGAAATTTGGGTTACACTTTTCCAGGATTATTTGCCGAATACGGAAAAGGATGGATGAGCCATTATGGCTATTCACTAGAACAATTGCAAGAATATTTAGCCGAGATAGCTTCAAAAGCATATGATTTTGGAAGCCAGAATCCTTTAGCACATATGCAAAAATCGCGCAGTAAAGAAGAGCTTTTAAATCTACCCGATGAAAAAAATCCAATGATTGCCTATCCTTTGCGTTTGCACGATTGTTCGTTGATTTCTGACGGCGCAGCAGCCGTCATTTTATCGGCAGAAAAAACAAACAATTCAGTAGAAATAGTTGCAACAAGTTCAGCCAGTGATTATTTAAATATTATAGAAAGTAAAAGAAATAATTACTTTCTTGACGGCGCTTCCGAAGCAACAAAAAGAGCTTTGCAACAGGCTAAAATGACTATTGATGACATTCAAATTGCCGAAGTTCACGATTGTTTTACCATCACGGAATTGTTAATTTATAGCGCTATCGGATTGACAAAAAAAGGAAATGAATTTGAAGCTTTGTTAAATAATGATGTTTATTTGGGCGGAAGGTGTGTTATAAATCCATCGGGAGGATTAAAATCAAAGGGACACCCTGTTGGTGCAACAGGTGTTTCCATGCATGCGCTGTTATACAAACAACTTACAGATAACGCCATTGGCGCGCGGGTAAAAAATGCGAATGCGGCTTTGGTATTAAATATTGGAGGTTCAGGAGCAACCAATATGGTTTCAATTTTAAAACGCAGTTAATATAACTACAAAACACAAATATGAGAAATGCAAAAATAATAGGTTCGGGAATGTATGTGCCGAAAAAGGTGATTCCCAACAGTTATTTCAATGAAATTTTGCAGGAAGACGTAGACACTTGGTTGCGCGAAAATGTACAAATTTATGAAAGACGATGGTGTGCTGATGATGAATCTACAGCCGATTTATGTGTAAACGCGGCCAAAGAAATTTTAAAAAATGCCAATATAAAAGTCGAAGATTTAGATTTAATTATTATTTCGACTGATACGCCGGAATATATTTCGCCTTCAACTGCTTCCGTGGTGCAAGACCGATTGGGCGCAGTAAATGCTGGGACTTTCGATTTAAATTCAGCCTGTTCGGGGTTTGTGACGGCATTGGATGTGGGGGCCAAATATATTCAGGCCGATGAAAATTATAAATATATTTTGGTGTTGGGCGCTTATGCAATGTCGAAACACTTAAATAAATTGGATAAAAAAACGGTTACGTTGTTTGCTGATGGCGCTTCAGGTGTCATTTTAAAATCAGATGAAAGCGGCGCCGGAATGTTGATGTCACAATTAAAAACGAAAGGCGAATACAGCAGTTGGATGGGCATTTACGGCGGTGGAACACACAGTCCAACGACAGAAGCCAATTTAAAAACCGGCGATCATCAATTAAAATTCGTCAGAAAATTTCCGAAGGAATTGAATTCTGTCATTTGGAGCAATATGATTATTGATTTATGTAAGCGCATAGATTTAACGCCACACGATATTGACCATTATTTTATCACGCAAATAAATATAAATAGCATCAAAGAAACGTTGGATATTTTAGGTGTTGGAATGGATAAAACAACCACCATCATGCATAATTACGGTTATACAGGATCGGCTTGTATTCCAATGGCTTATCATGAAGCTATTCAAAAAAATAAAATTAAAGAAGGGGATACAGTATTATTTATAGGTTCTGGGGGCGGATTGGCTTTTGCGGGCTCAATATTTAAATTATAAATAAACAATGGAAGTTTGGCAACAGGATTGGATGGCAAAATGGGCGGTTTATTCGCCGCACAAAATTGCTTTAAAAGAGTTTGAAACAGGAAATACGCTAAGTTATTTGCAGTTGAATTCATTGGGCAATAAATTGGCCTTCTATCTAACGGAACAGTTGAATTTAATAAAAGGTGACCGTATTGCTTTTGTTGCCGAAAATTGTTTGGAATATTTGTTATTTTTTGTGGCAGCACAAAAAACGGGGATTATTTTAGTTCCTTTAAATTATCGGTTAACAACTGTTGAATTGAATCATTTAATAGAAATTTCAGATCCAAAATTTATTGTACACGACAAAGTTTACAAGGAAAAAGTTTCTCAAACGGAGTTTTCAAAAAACAAATTGGGTGAAGTTTTTGAGATGACCGATTTTTCTCAAATACTTAAAAATCTTGAGGTTGAAAAATGCAATGCTGATTATCCCATAAATATTGTTGATGAAAACCATCCGATTTTTATTTTATTTACTTCGGGAACAACAGGCATCCCAAAAGGCGCTATGTACACCCATAAAATGTTGTTTTGGAACAGTATCAATACAGCAATTAGTTTGGTGATTAATTCAGAAACAAAAACTATTAATTGTATGCCGCCTTTTCATACTGGAGGCTGGAATGTATTGGTAACTCCAGTGCTTCACCACGGAGGGAGTTTGGTTATTATTAAATCATTTTGCGCTAGAACAATATTAAAGTTAATTGAAAAAGAGCAGTTTACTTTGTTTATGGGGGTTCCAACGATGTTAAAAATGATGTCGGAAGAACCTTCATTTCAAACAACCAATTTTTCAAGTTTAATGTATTGTATTGTTGGTGGTGAAGCGATGCCAATTCCTTTAATTGAAGCTTGGAAAGAACAAGGTGTTTTAATTCGTCAGGGTTATGGATTAACAGAAGTTGGTCCAAATTTAACTTCCCTGCACCAAGATGATGCCATAAGGAAAAAAGGATCCATTGGCCGACCAAATTTTTACGTACAAACAAAAATTGTGGATGAAAACGGTGTTGAAGTCGGTAAAAATCAAAAGGGAGAATTGTTGTTAAAAGGACCAATGGTTTCACCTGGATATTGGAAAAATGAGCAGGCAACCAATGAATCTTTAAAAGATGGCTGGTTTTTTACCGGTGATGTGGTAATCCGCGATGATGAAGATTATTTGTTTGTGGTTGATCGCATAAAAAATATGTTTATATCGGGTGGTGAAAATGTTTATCCGGCCGAAATTGAACGTGTACTTCAAGAACATCCTTCAATTTTGGAGGTCGCTGTTGTTAGCGTTCCTAATGAAAAATGGGGTGAAGTGGGAAAAGCTTTTGTGGTTGCTTCTGAAAAATCACTTACTCAAACAGAAATATTGGATTATTGCAAAATCAAATTGGCAAAATTTAAAATCCCAAAATATATAGAATTTATAAAGGAGATTCCTAAAAACGATACCGGAAAAATAGACAGAAAATTATTAAAAAAATAAATGATGAGCATAAAAAATAAAGTTGCAGTAATTACAGGAGGCGCCAGTGGAATTGGAGCAGGTGTCGCCGTAGAATTAGCTAAATTGGGTGTTAAAATTGTTCTTGGAGACATGAATGAAGAAGGCTTAAATGCCAAAGTTGAAGAAATTCGAAAAAATGGAGGTGAAGCCATTGCGGTGAAAACAAACGTCAGCCAAGAAGCCGATGTCATTAAATTAATGGATGCAGCGATAGAAACCTATGGTGCCATAAATATTGTAGTGCCTTCCGCAGGAATATTTAGGGATGCGTTTATGGTGAGCCCAGATCGGGAAACGGGAAAAGTATTTAAAACAATGAGCACTTCGCAATTTATGGATGTGATTAACGTAAATTTATTGGGAACGTTTTTAACCATACGTGAAGCTTCTATCAGAATGATTAATCATAAGTGCGAAGGCGTATTATTTACAATTTCTTCCATTAATAAAGAAGGTCAGTTAGGCCAATTAAATTACAGTTCAACAAAAGCTTCCGTGGCATTATGGCCAAAAATATTGGCTGGCGAGTTTCACGCAAAAAATGTAAAAGGAATTCGCGTTGTGGGTATTGCTCCTGGTTATGTGGAAACGCCGTTATTACTGGGAATGAAACCCGAAGTGTTGGAAAGTATTGTTAAGGACGTAACCATTGGAAGATTGGTTAAAATTGATGAAATTGTAAACGCCTTAATTTTTGCCATTCAAAATGAAGCAGTTACCGGAACTACGCTTGAAATTACTGGAGGCGTTATTTCTAGAGGACTGGTAAAATAAGAGATTTCTATTCTTTTAAATTGAAATACAATGATTAAAAAAGTTCAAAAAATTATCGGGTTGTTTTTGTTGCTGACGAGTTTTCAGCTCATTTCCCAAAATAGTTTGGTTGAAATCACCGACTTTGGTGCCAACAAAGGAAATTTGGAAATGTACGTTTATAAGCCGATAAATAACGATTTGAAAGTGCCTTTGGTGGTGGTTTTGCATGGTTGCGTTCAAACAGCCAATGAAATTGCAGAACAAAGTGGATGGAATACTTTAGCGGATGCCAATAATTTTATGGTAATTTATCCCCAGCAAAAAGTGGAGAATAATTTAAACAAATGTTTTAATTGGTATGAAAATTTGGATATTTCCAAGAATGACGGGGAATCTGAAACCATCAAAGAAATGATTCAATATGCCATTCAGAATTTTGATGTTGATCCTTCAAAAATTTTCGTGACAGGCATTTCAGCAGGCGGAGCAATGGCAAATGTGTTAATGGCGAATTACCCGGATTTGTTTAAATCAGGGGCTATTATGTCTGGAATTCCTTTTAAAGCAGCTAACGATTTAGCGACAGCTTATGCCGCAATGCAAGGAAAAGTTGAAAAAACACCCGATGAATGGGTGACTTTAATAAGCAATAATAATCCGAATTATGAAGGAAAATATCCAAAAATCGTTATTTTTCATGGCACTGATGATCCGTTTGTGAATGTAAAGAATGCCGAAATAATTGAAATTCAATGGAAAGGAATTCATAAAATAGCTAGCGATCCAGCAATTATTCCTGAATTTAATGGAAATCCTGAAATTGCCAAAACCACTTACTTCAAAAATAATTGTCCGATAATTGTTAAATACGAAATTAACAACCTTGGCCACGCTATGGCGGTTGATCCCGGGACAGAAAAACAGCAGGGAGGAAATGTCGCCAGATTTGCGTTGGATAAAAATTTTCACACCACTTATTGGACGGCCAAATTTTTTGGAATGATAAGCGATTAGTCTGTTTTTAAAATTTTATGAATTGTTATGAGTTTACTTAAAACTTTATAAAAAGTTTTTTTGTTGACTCCCGTTCTACCAGTTTTGTTTTAACTATTTCAGTTTTAACGTCATCAAATTCAATTTTTTCTTCAATTTTATTTATCAATCGTGTTGCGGCAATTTCGCCGGTTGTATGGGCAAAACGATTCACGGCGGTTAAAGGCGGAATGGTATATCTCGATAAAATTCCGTTGGTAAAACTTACAATGGAGATATCTTCCGGTACTTTTATGCCTCGCGCATTTAAAACTTGTGTGGCAACGGCGCCCGAAACTTCGTCGATAATAAACATCCCGTCCACTAGGTTATTGTCTAACATTTTATTAATGCGTTCTTTCAAATGTGTTTCGTCTTCGAGTCTTAAAATCAGATTTTCATTAGGCGTAACATCGTGTTTTGTAAGTGCTTTTAAATAGCCGTTAACGCTAAACTGGCCAATATTTATTTCTTCGTCAGTGGAGATAAGCGCAATATTTTTACAGCCTGATTTCATTAAAAAACGGGTAGCTTTGTAACCGCTTTTAACATTGTCGGTCACAACTTTGTCACAATGAATATCAATATGAACGCGGTCATACAATACAATGGGCGTTCCTTCTTCCAAAATGAGGTTAAAGTGCTCGAAATTTCCAATTCGCATAGTTTCTTCTGAAATGCAGGCAATAAATCCGTCAATAGTTCCGTTTGAAAGCATTTCCATCGTGTCCACTTCTTTTTTGAAGGATTCATTGGTGATGCAGGTAATGATATTGTACCCTTTTTCAGTAGCCACTTTTTCAATACCGCGAAGCACTCTGGCAAAATAATAATTTAAAATATTAGGCAGTATGATACCAATGGTTTTTGTTTTTTTATTTTGCAAACTCAAGGCCAGTGTATTGGGCTTGTATTTGTGCAATTTGGCATATTCCTGAATTCGTTTTTTGGTATCGTCACTAATTTCATAGCTGTCGTTTAACGCTTTTGAAACCGTTGAAATAGAAACTTGCAATGCCAGTGCAATTTGCTTTATAGTGATTCTTTTACTCATTTTTTTGGTGAAATAGTTAGTTTTGTGGAAATCTGTTTAATTTCTTCTTCATTCAATTTCATTTTTCTGAATTTGCCTTTGTTGTACATTTCAGCCTGATCTTTATAATGTTTGCTGAAAGGGTTTCCCGATTGCCCCGTCGGTACTATGCTGATGCTGTTTTCAACATCAGAAAAATCGATGATTCTTCTGGTTGAAGGACCAGCATTTACTTTATACAATCCAGAATCCGTATAGTTGAAACCCAGATTGTTAATCACTTCTCGTGCGCCATCTATTGGAAACGGACCCACATTAAAATACCGTTTTAAGGCAGCCACTTTACCAAGCGGATGTTCGTGCTCTAAGGTATGAACTTTTCCCCAATTCCAATCCAAAATGTCATTTCCAAGTTGCTTTTCCATTGATGCGACCGCTTCAGCCAAAGATCTTGACAGAATTTCTTTTCTGGTTTCTGTTTTGTTTTTGGTCGTTACATTATCCCACCAAATAGAATTTTCCTTTTCAATTTGTTCGGCAATTGTTCTTTTTGACAAATGTGTCGCTAAAAATTGGGTGAACAATTTCTCGCCCATTTCATCTTCAAAAGTGTTTTTTAAATATAGGTAAATCCATTTGTTATAAATGGTTGGCGACACTTGGTCAACCGTATTTGAGCCGTCCCAAAGTTGAAGGATATCTATGGCTTTTTGTTCGCTTTTGCTAAAAGAACCATAATCCATAATTTTTGCAAATTCTTTGACCAATTCTGGTGCCACAGATGAAGTGACATCCGTAATCATAGCCGACATAGATTCCTTGTTCCAGTTATCTTTTGGTTCCAGCAGTTGCACAATGCGTCTGGCTCGATCTTCGGACAAATAATAACCGGGATACAGCATATTTGCAATGGAATCGGGCTGGTTGTTGGCGGAATACACATAATTCCAGGGCGGGTTTTCAGCCATCGGGTTTTCGCTGAAATCTAAATATTCAATAGGATCATCATCACCGGAAGCACCGTTTAAAATAAAATTTCTGTTAATTCCTGGCTTTAATTTGTACAATTTTCCCGTTGCCCACCAGGCTACATTTCCTGCTGCATCACCATACATAATATTCAATCCAGGCGCGTGAATCATAGATGCTCCTTTTTTAACGTCTTTCATTTCGGTTGCTCTTGAAATGGTATAAAGCGCAGCCAAAACTTCTACGTCAAATTGGGTGTAAATCCAAGACATCGCAATGGGTTCTGTTTGCGTAATTGCTTCAAGCGCATCATTCATAATTGGACCGTGGCGCGAATTTCTTACCGTAATGGTTACATCATCGGCATCTTTTACTTTTATGGTTTTGGTGAGCGTTTTGTAAGTTTCAAATCCGGTAGACGTTTTGTATTTTGTATTGTCTGTTGGGTCATTTTCTTCTTTATAAAAATCAATATCGTCATTTTCAAACATCGTCAATCCGTAGGCATATTTACGATTATGTCCCAATAAAGGAAAAGGAACACCCGCCAAATGATATCCGTACATTTCATAATCGGGCGTTACAATATGCGCTTCATACCAAACTGCCGGCTGCGAATAGGCGATGTGTGGATCGTTTGCAAAAAGCACTTTTCCTGTGGCCGATTTTTTAGGGGAAACTACCCAACTGTTGCTTCCGATAAAAGGAGGAATTGGGGATTTTTCCATCACCTCATTAACATTTGCAACCATTTCAGAAAAATCGGTAATGTTTTCCTTTGAATTTTTGATGAATGTGGTATTTGGCCCGATTTCAATATTAAGTTCCTTTAAATAATCATCGCCTAATTTATCTTTTAGGATACTTAATAGCGGATCGGTTTTTTGGGCCATCGCAAAACTGAAAGACATATAGCCCAAAATATTGTAGATGTCGTTGAGTTGATAAGGTTCTTTTTCGATGCCAATTAAAGTGAATTCAATAGGCGTTGGGCCGTTTTCAATAAATTGGTTAACACCGTTTAAATAAGCGGTTGCCAATTTGTAGACTTCCCCATTTTTGTCTAATTTTTCCATTGATTTTCTGGATGCTTCTTCAATGCCTAAACTCACAAAAAATTGGTCGTTTTTGAGCATATCTTTTCCAAAAATTTCGGACAGTCTTCCCGGCGCAATTCTTCGCATCAACTCCATTTGCCAAAGTCGGTCCTGCGCATGAACGTAGCCTAAAGCTGTTGAAGCATCTAATTGGTTTTGAGCATAAATATGCGGAATTCCATAATCATCAAAATATACAGAAGTCTCATTTTCAATGCCTGATAAAGCGATTTCACCTGAATAATCAGGTTTTAGGCTGTTAACATACACCCAGCCGCCAATTAAAATCAGGGCGATTAGAACGCCAAAAATGAGTAAGATTTTTTTAAAAATGCGCATTGTTGAAAAATAGTTAATGATATTTCAAATATAATATTTTATATCATATAAAATTTGAATCCGCTATTTTCAATTTAATGGAAGTTAAAATTAATGAGTGTCTTAAGATTTGTTATACGTTGATATGTTATATGTAAAAAAGTAGTCAATAATAAAACTCAATGCACTCTAGCGCACTTTAAGTACTCAAGTCACTTTAACAACAATTAAAGATACCGTTCCTTGATAATTTTTAAATGATGCATTTGATGGCCGGCAATGATAAAACCCAAGGCTCTTACAGTCATATCGCTTCCATTTGCGGTTCCCGACAATTGCAGCATTTCATCAGTAAAACTTTTAAATAGGGAGATGCTTGCGCGGCGGGTGCAGGTAAATTCATCAATTAAATCATTGGAATTTCTGTCGTTGCCATTTGAGTTGTCAACATACCAATTTTCGTCGAAACCTGCCAATTCCGTGGCATCATTTCTTGAAAAACGCAAGGCTCTGTAGCTCATAATTCGCTCTGTATCAATTAAATGCTGCAAAATTTCTTTGATGGACCATTTTCCTTCCTCATAGCGAAAAACCATTTTTTCTTCTGATAAATCTTTTACGGTTTCCAATAATTCTTCAGAAGAAACCATTAAAATTTCAAATAAATCGACATTTCCCAAGGCTGAAATGTAGCTTTTGTAATGCGGATTGTATTCGTTTTCGTTTAATTGTGATAAGTTCATCATTATGCTGAATTTCTGCTTGCGTTAATATTTCCGAACAAGGAGCGCGTTACCATTTTTTCATAGATTTTAATTAAATCTGCATCAGGATTTTCTTCATTTTGAAGTTCCTGAATTTTGCGAAGCGCGAATTGTTGAATGGTCAACAAAGGTAACACAATATTTTCACGAATAACAATAGACGCCTTTCCAACTTGGTTGCTTTGCATCAATTCGGTATAATCTGAAAGTTTTAAAATGAGTCGTTTTGATGTTTGGTATTCCGTGTGAATAATTTCCCAAAACTCCCCAAATTCAGCGTCTTTTGCCATATATTCTGTTAATTCAAAAAACGATTTTGTAAGCGACATCATACTGTTTCCAATTAATGTTTTAAAGAAATCCGAATGATGGTAGAACTGTTTCAATTTTTCAAATTCACCGCTGTCTTCATATTTTTTCAAAGCAGTTCCAACGCCATAAAATCCGGGAACATTTTGTTTTAATTGGCTCCAGGAACCCACAAAAGGAATGGCCCGCAAATCGGCAAAATTCAATTCTTTTGATGCTGAACGTTTAGAAGGCCGGCTTCCAATATTGGTTTTTGCGTAATATTTTAAAGTGCTCATACGCTCCAAATACGGCATAAACTTCGGATGATTTTTAAAATCGACATAAGCTTTGTAGCTAGTCAACGCCAAATCGTCCATAATTTCCGCATCACTTTTTGTCATAATGTTGTTGGAATTGCTAAACAATTCGTTCGAAATTCCAGCACTCAACAACTGTTCAATATTAAATTGCGCAGAATCCAACGTGCCAAAATTTGAACTGATGGTTTGTCCTTGCACCGTTAATTGTATTTCTTCATCTTCAATAGTTGGCCCCAATGAAGCATAAAACTGGTGCGTTTTTCCTCCGCCGCGGGCTGGAGGTCCGCCGCGCCCGTCAAAAAATATGACTTTTATGCCGTTTTTTCTGGAAATTTCGGTCAGATTTTCTTTGGCCAGATAAATGGCCCAATTTGCCATTAAATAGCCGCCGTCTTTGGTTCCGTCAGAAAAACCAAGCATAATGGTTTGTTTGTTTCCCCTATTTTTAAGATGGTTTTTATAAGTGCTGTTTGCATATAATTTTTCTAACACACTTGTTGAATTTGTTAAATCATCAACGGTTTCAAAAAGCGGAATAATATCAACGTTTATGTTGTGGTCAAATCCGCATAAATTAAACATCGCAAAAGTTTCCATCATATTTAAAGCCGACTGGTTGTTGCTGATGATATAACGATTTGCGCCGCGTTCGCCGTTATTTTCCTGAATGGTTTTAATGGCTTGAATCGAACCCAAAGTTTTTACCACCATTTCATCATCAAAAATGGACAAATCTACTTTGCCGGCAACTTTTGAAAGAATCTCAATTTGTTGATTTTCTGAAAGTTCCAAATAGTTTTCAGGAAAAATAATCGTTCCTTTTTCTGATAAAGTGTTGACAATTTGAACAAAAACATCGTGATGCACGCGGCTGTCCTGACGAATATCCAATGTCGCAAAATGATATCCGAACAAACGAACTTTATTGATAAAATCATTTATTTCTTCTAAATATAATGATTGATGTCTTGAAATGATAATCTCTCTGATCTCAACTAATTTAGTCAGAAATTCGTTTAAAGGCATCATCGTGTTGATTTCTGTATTCACGCTGTTTTCGAAAAGCACAGCTTCCAATGCTGAAATAGCTTCTTCAACGCCGGCAAAAGTCAGGCGTCTTTTCAGCAAACGAATATCGCGATGGTAATTTTTTAGGATGGTTTGTTTTAAACGTTTTGCAACATCCAAAGTGATTTCTGTGGTCACAAACGGATTTCCGTCCCTGTCGCCTCCAGGCCAAAAACCCAAATTAATAATCTCATTGTCAATCGGCTGATTGTCGAAAATATTACTTTGAATGTAATTGTAAACGCCAGAAACCGAATGATAAAATACGTTTTCCAAATACCAGATCAAACTTACGGCTTCATCAAACGGCGTAGGTTTTACGTGTTTAAAAAACGGCGTTTTACCCAATTGCGCCAAAAGCTGATTTATTTTCAGCAAATCATTTTCCTGAATGGCTTCCGTTAAATCTGTGATAATTCCTAAAACGGCTCCAGGATAAAATTGTGTTGGATGCGCTGTTAAAACCACCCGAACCTTAAAATTTTCCAAATGCTTTTTTAAGGCTTCTTTTTTATTTTCCAAAGCTGCGGTTTCTTTGCTGTTTCGCAAAGTTCCCACACCGTCCATATTGTTTACAATGGGAAAAGCAGCATCTTCAATGGCATCAAACAACACCACTTGGCGTTCAATATATTGTATAAAACGAAAAAGTAAATTTATTTTTTCTTTTTCTGAAGGGTTTTTATGGTAGGTTTTAAAAAAAGTCTCCACTATTTCGCTTGGATTTTTTTTGTTTGAAAACCCATTTTCGCAAACTTCGTGAAAAAGCGGCAGCATAACGCCAGTTTTTGTAATGGCATCAAACGGAAGCGTCATAAAAATACTGTTGTAAATACGGTATTTTGATAATACGTTTTCGTTGAATCTGGTAAGTTTTGGTAGTTTGTGCATAATTTAAATTTCAATCGGGAAAATTACAAAAGCTTGGTTAAATGGTTGTTTTTAAAATGTTAATTTAACGAAATCGTTATTTTTTGTGCAGAAATTTATTACCGCAATAAATCAGCTATTACTATTTCTTTGTGAATCTTCGTGGTTCTCTGTGAAACTTGGTGAAATAGTTTTGGCTAAAAATTCACAAAGAAAACTTGAAACCTGAAACCAGAAACTCTTTTTAAAACTTCCGTCTTAATGACTTATCTTCAAAATTTTTGAAGTTGTTTTTGTGACTTTAAATCGGTCGTCTAATCGCATTCCAACCACCCAGACAATGTCGTTTTTGGAGCACAAAATCCAGGTATTTTCTTTATCAATCAACGAACATTTTTCATCTTTAAAAAATTTGCTCACTTTCTTTTTGCCATTCAGGCCAATAGGAAAAAAGAAATCTCCTTTTTGACGTTTTCTCAGAATCAAAGGAAATTCAATGTTGTCGAAATCTATGGATATGGTATTTTTATCGTCAAAAATCAATTCCTCCAACACTTTATTCTGATGATTTTTTGTGTCAAAAGTAATGGTATTTGTTTCAAATTTCAATGCAATTGGTACATTGATTTCAGTGCTATTTTCTGTAATCTCAAAGCGTTCAATTTTTTCCTGTTGTAGTATTTCCGATAAAATCAACACTTCCCGGTCTTTTAATAAACGATGTGTTTTGCTGAAAACCTGTTTTCCGCTTTGGCATTCCAGCAAATCGGCAACATCATTCCACTCGGTAAAACCATAATCTTTTAAAATTTCAAACAAATAGATTTTCGGGTTGCTCAATTTTTTTAATTCATCAATGCTAAAATGCAATTCATTTTTGTGAATTTTAGTCATTTTTTCTTTCACATTTTGAATGCGATCCTTTACAATTTGCTGACTTCCTTTTAAATTTTCCAAGGTGTTGTAAAAAGTCTCCAGCAAATTTGGATTTAACTCTTTCAAAACCGGGACGATTTTATGCCGAATTTTATTTCTCACATATCTAATGGAAGAATTGGTGCGATCTTCCCGCCATTGTATCTTTTTTCTGGTGGCGTAGACCATAATTTCGTTCCGCGAGAAAATCATAAACGGACGCACAATATTTCCCTGAATTTCAGGAATTCCTGTTAATCCGTCCAAACCGGTGCCGCGGGTTAAATTAATGAAAAAAGTCTCTAAAACATCATCTTTTTGGTGACCGGTTATAATGTAATCGATATTGTTTTCTTTGGCAATTTTTTGAAACCAGTCGTAACGCAAATCACGCGCTGCCATTTGGGTTGAAATTCCCTTTTCTTCTGCGTAGGCTTCAGTTTCAAATTTGATGGTGTAAGTTTGAACCGCTAATTTTTTACCTAATTCTTTTACAAATTCCTCATCTTCATTACTCTCTTTTCCCCGCAATGAAAAATTGCAATGCGCCAGTGAAATTTTAAAATTTAATTTGTGCAATAAACGCGTAAGAACCACGCTGTCAATGCCTCCAGAAATGGCGATAAGCAGATTTTTATCATATAAAAATGAAAATTTCGCATTGATATGTTCTTGAAGTTCAGCTCGCATAATTTTGTAAATATAATTATTTAACGTTTACCAAAACCTGTTTCATCGCTTTTGCTTTCAATAAACATTCTTCATATTCTTTTTCCGGAATTGATTGCGCTGTAATGGCTCCGCCAACCGAATAGGAAATGTATTTTTTAGCGGCATTGTATAAAATACTGCGGATGATGACATTGAAGTCGAAATCGCCGTTTGGGGTAAAATAACCAACAGCGCCCGAATACAATCCGCGTTTGGTTTCTTCCAATTCCTCCATTATTTTCATCGCCGAAATTTTTGGTGCCCCTGTCATGCTTCCCATCGGAAACGTGTTTTTTATGATATCAACAGAGTGAAGTTCATTTTTTACCAAACAAGAAACGGTAGAAATAAGTTGATGCACTTGCTCAAAAGTATAAACTTTGCAAAGTTCCTCCACTTTTACGGATCCTTTTATGGCGAATCGGGAAAAATCATTGCGCACCAAATCCACAATCATAATATTTTCGGCGCGTTCTTTCGGATTTTGTTCCAATTTCGCAATCAATTTTTCGTCGGCTGTTTTGGTGGTTGCTCTTTTCTCGGTTCCTTTTATGGGCTGGGAAATGAGCATTTCATCCACTTTTTTTAGATAACGTTCGGGTGATGCCGAAAGCAAATAGTTGTTATTGAATTTAAAAAATGTCGCAAAAGGCGCTTTGGAAATTTTATTTAAATGTTGGTAAACTTCCACCGGATCAATCACAGAATTTTCGCTGTAAAATTCCTGGCAAAAATTGGCTTCGTAAATATCGCCTCTATGAATGTGATTTAAAACGGTGTTTATTTTTTTGTAATAATCGCCTTTATGAATACGGAGTTTTATTTTAATTTGATTTTTGGCTTTCGACTTTCGGCTTTCGGCTTTTGACTTTCTTATTTTTTCTAAATCAGTTTCAATTTCTTGCTCAAATGCAGAAATGTATTTTATTTCTACTGAATTTCCTTTGATGAATAACAATTTTTTAGGCTGAAAAAAGAACAAATCAGGAAAATTTAATCCGTCGAAATTAGAAGAAGTCAAGTTTTCAACATCATTTTTTAAATCGTAGCCGAGATACCCGAAAATATAATCTTTAACCTCCGATTGGTATTTTTTTAATTGTGAGAAAGCATTTTCATAAGAAAATTCAATTTTTGAAACAGCATCAACGGCCAAAACCGCGTCAAAATTTGAATATTTTTGGTCGTAGTTATTGCTGTCCAGCCAAACCGCCACTTCAAACTGTTGCGCCCAAAGCAACAATTGCTTTTTGAATTCAGAAATATTGACAATCTGAATATGAATACTTGTTCTTTTCAAAGTTAAAAAGTTAATTTCCCTTCGGTGCAATGTTATTAAGTTATGACTTTGACGCTCTTTTTTTGTCCTTCCGAGGCACGAGGAATCTCATAATGGTTAGCTAATTTGATGTGATTCCTCCTTTGTCGCAATGACAAATATCCCTAGCTTAATGACATTGTCCTTCGGGCCTGCCAGCAGTCGAGGTAGGGGCTAGGGGGCCTAAGAATGTATCGCCCTGTCATTAACAGCCAAACAAGCTTCCTTAAATGCCTCAGTATAGGTTGGATGTGCGTGCGAGGATCGTGCAATATCTTCCGATGATGCCCTGAATTCCATCGCAATTACCGCTTCTGCAATCATATCGGCCGCTCTGGCGCCAATCATATGAACGCCTAAAATTTCATCAGTAACAGCATCGGCCAATACTTTTATCATTCCGTCGGTATCCATACTTGCCCGCGCTCTTCCCAATGCGCGCATCGCAAAAGTTCCCGATTTGTAGTTCACTCCGGCTTCTTTCAACTGTTCTTCCGTTTTGCCAACGGCAGCAACTTCTGGCCAGGTGTAAACAACGCCCGGAATTAAATTGTAATCGATATGCGGTTTTTGACCAGCAATCAATTCGGCCACCATCGTTCCTTCTTCTTCCGCTTTATGGGCCAACATCGCGCCTTTTACCACATCGCCAAGCGCATAAATATTTGAAACATTGGTTTGCAAATGTTCGTTGGTTTCAATTTGTCCTTTTTCGTTTACTTTGATGCCAATAGTTGCAAGTCCCAATCCGTCGGTATAAGGTTTTCTTCCCACGGAGATTAAAGTGTAATCTCCTTTAAATTTTACCGGATTGCCTTTTTTGTCTTCAGCAATCACCACAACTTCTTTTTGGTTACTTACTGCGGAAGTCACTTTGTGGCCGGTATAAAATTTAAGTCCTTGTTTTTTTAACGATTTTTGCAATTCTTTGGAAAGCATCAAGTCCATTCCCGGAACAATGTTTGGCATATATTCAATCACAGAAACTTCTGAACCCAATCGGCTGTAAACTGAACCCAGCTCCAAACCGATAACACCACCTCCAATAACGATTAAATGTTTTGGGATTTCAGTTAAGTTTAACGCTTCTGTGGAAGTGATGATTCTTTTTTTGTCCATTTTAATAAATGGCAGTATTGCAGGTTTTGAACCGGTTGCAATAATGGTATTTGAAGCTTCAATTTTTTCTGAAGTTCCATCAGCTTTTGAGATATTAATATGTGTGGCATCGGCAAAACTTCCGACACCTTGATAAACGGTAATTTTATTTTTATCCATCAAAAAATTGATGCCGCCAGAAGTTATTGATACCACTTCGGATTTGCGGGCAATCATTTGTTTGAAATTTATTTTCAATCCCGAAACTTCAATGCCGTGTGTTTCAAAATGTTTTGTGGCTTCATAATAATGGTGCGAAGAATCCAACAAAGCTTTTGACGGAATGCAGCCCACATTTAAACAAGTGCCGCCCAAAGTGCTGTATTTTTCGATAATGGCAGTTTTTAATCCCAATTGTGCGCAACGTATTGCGGCAACATATCCACCGGGTCCCGAGCCTATAATGGCAACATCATATGTATTCATAATCTTTAAATCTTGTTGAGGTACAAAAATAGAATTTTTATTTGGCTATTGGCTATCCGCTAAAATTATTTTGGCAGATAAATTTGAATTTGGGCTTATTTATTTATACCTATTAATAAGGTGTCATTTGTTTTGTTTAAATAATTTTTAAACTCCAATAAAATGATTTAAATAGTTGATAATTAGTAAATTAAGTAATTATGTAACAGAAATCACATTTAACCAATTGTATTTTAAAGGCTTTTATTTACCATTTGTTGATAATTATCATCCGTTTGTTAAGTTTCTAAAAAATAGCCATTTACAAGTATTGCCATACTAAATTTCCGTTTTATATTTGTTATGTAAAATGAAAGTTGTACCCCACAAAATTCATAAATTTTTTGCCCCACATATAGTAACACTAAGGAGTGTTATCTATAAAAGTTATCCGAAATAATGATTTTAATCGCTTAACGGAATAAGTTTTTGCGACCCCATATTTTAAGGTTTTGATACTGAAATTATTTAAATAAAAAGATTATGAAAAAAATTACTCTTATTAATTTAGCGACTTTTTTAGTTTTGTTGTTTTCGACGGTGGTTGGGTATTCGCAGCAAGTCTTGATTACTACTTCCCCAACTGAAGAAGTAGGGTGTAATCCAGCAGCTTGCGTTGCAAATGACGTAGAGTTTGGAAAGGTTTATTTAGGAGATGCCAGTGGAACACCCATAGTAGATTGTGTTGCAGGTCAAACTCTTCCACCTCTATATATTTGGGTTCAAATTACCAAAGCAAGTTCCAAATGGGATTTATATTTTCAATTTGATTTGTTAATCAACGGGGTTAAAAAAAATATTGATGGAAATGATTTAATTGATGACACCAAATTATTAACGATTGCTATTCCAGGAGCCATTCAAGTGGCTAATTACAGAATGGCAGAAATTACAAATTATGTTTGTGGACAATCATTAGAGTTAAAAAATATTTATTTGAGTTGGGATACTTCAGGCCAAGCCGATGGAATCCCAAGTTGTGCATCCACTTCTAAATGTAGTAAGAACTATCAATCAGGAATAGTTGTTATTACTCCAATTATTGCAGATTTCAGTGCAACTCCAGATTGTACTACAGGAGCATATCAACAGGTGGTTTACAACAGTACAGGTACTGGTGGCTCTTTAAATAATTCTTATAGCTGGAGTTTTGGTGCTGGAGCGTCTCCGGCAACCGCAAATACTTTTGGGCCACATACTGTTACCTATTCAAGTGGAGGCGATAAAACAGTTACCTTGACAGTTACTGATTTAGATAATCCAACAAATACTGATACAAAAACTAGAACTGATGTGACAGTTGTAGCCTGTTGTACCGTAACAATTAGTTCCATTAACAGAACCAATGTGTTATGTTATGGAAATTCTGATGGTACAGTAACAGCGACTCATACAGGAGGAGTAGGTTTAATAACTTATAATTTATTGTATTCAGCAACTTCAGGGGGAGTTTTTACAAATGCAAGTGCAACTGATGGTGATTTAGACGGTAGCTACACTGGTTTAGGTGTTGGATTTTATAAAGTAGTGGTAACTGAGGGCAACGGATGTAATGAGACAAGTTCTGAAGTTGAAATTACACAGCCTTCAGCAGCATTAACTTCTTCAATATCTTCACAAACCAATGTGGATTGTTTTGGAAATAATAACGGAAGTGTTACAGTGGCAGGTGCTAATGGAACTTCACCTTATACTTATGCCATAGATGGAATTACTTTCGGCTCAAGCGGAACATTCAGCAGCCTCATTGCTGGTTCTTATACCATTACGGTTAAAGATTTCAACGGCTGTACTAAAACTCAGGCAGTAACCATTACACAACCTACTGCAGCTTTATCAGCAAACGCAACAGGAGAATCACTTTATTGTGAGGGAGATTCTGATGGAGATATTACATTGACAGTTCAAGGCGGAACAGCATCTTATACCTATTCTTGGAAGAAAACTGGAGATAATGTAACAGTTGTTTCCACAGATCAAAACCCAAGTGGTTTATCAGCAGGAACTTATAATGTAATAGTTACAGATGCAAATGGATGTACAACTACTGCAAGTGCTACTATTATTGATGGTGATGGAATCGACCCAGTTGTAACTGCACCAGCAGATTACACTTTAGAAGGTTGTGATACAAACGCAATTTTAGGAAGAACATATTCAGAAGCTGATGTTACTGTTGCAAGCCCTTATACTGGTTTAACCATTGTTGAAACTGGAACAGGAATAGCCTCTGTGACTTATAAAGATTCAAAATCAGGAACTTGCCCAATAGTTGTGACCAGAACTTTTACGGTAACAGACAACTGCGGTAACATAGGAACGGATACACAAGAAATTAGCATTATTGACACAACAGCTCCAACACTATCTATTCCGGCAAATGCTGGTATAGAATGTACAGCTGACATTACTCCAAGTTCATTAGGAATGGCAACCGCTACCGACAATTGTGATGGCACCTTAACACCATCATTTACAGATGGTGACTGTTTTGGCTTGGAAAATGAAAAAGAAGTAAATGCAGGAGGCGGTATTTATCAATATTTCAATATTTCCGGAATGGCAGGTTTAAACGTGAATTCGATAAAATCTTTCAACTTAACTTTTGAAACAAATCAAGGAAAAGGAAGAGCAGAATTCATATTGGTGGCACCAAACGGAAAAGGAATTGTTTTGGTGGGCCCTTATTGTGCAGGAGGAAATTGTGATGATTTAGATGGTGGAGTGGAAGTTTACTCACCTACATTTTATCCTAGCACCTCAGTATATCCTGCTTGGGTTAACAGCGATCTTATTGCTGAAGGATTAGGTAACTTCGAACCAAATGGAGGAACATCTCCTAATTCAGGAAGTATTACTGGTTTAACCAATGGTTTGGTTTCAACATTTGAAGCTTTGACGGCGGGTATGGCCAGTTTAGACGGACAGTGGTTTGTATATTCAAAAAAACAAGAAAATGTGAACGGAAACGTACGGTTTATCAGTTCTTGTTTAACACCAGCATTGAGCGCTTCTTGCGCGAATAATGATGTTATTATAAGAGAATGGACCGTTACTGATGCTTGTGGCAATGGTGCTACCAAAAATCAGGTAATTGTAATTTCCGATACAACTGCACCTTTGGTTACAGGTTCTATTACTGATACAGAGTTGGAAGGATGTTCAATTTCAGTTGCACCTGCTGCCGTAACAACAGTGGCTGCTTTAGAAGCACTGATCGGAAATTTAAGCATTTCCGATAACTGCAGTGCCGATGCTAATTTATCAGTATCTTCAAGTGATGCAGTAAACGGAACTTGTCCGATCGTCATCACCAGAACTTATAAAGTAACGGATGAGTGTTCAAATATAAGTGTGGATATTATTCACACCATTAAAATAAATGACACCACCAAACCAACAGGTACTGCACCTGCAAATATAACTGGTTTGAAAAAAATATCAGATGTACCTGTCCCTGACGTAAGTTTGATTACTGATGAAGCAGATAATTGCAGTACTGCGACGGTAACATTTGTGAAAGATGAAAATAATGGAAAATCTGGATGTTCAGGTGATGCTTATATAGTTACAAGAACATATAAAATAGCAGATGATTGTGAGAATTTTATTGAAGTAACACAAACAATCACTGTTGAAGCGGATGTAGTAACAGTAGATGATCCAGCAGACGTAACAGAATGTGAAAGCTATACTTTACCTGCATTGAATTCAGGTAACTATTTCACTGGTACAGGTGGAACAGGAACAGCATTATTTGCAAATGATGTTATTACAAGTTCACAAACCATCTATGTATATGCTGCTTCAGCTAACAATGCGAATTGTACAGATGAAAATAGCTTCTCGGTAACGATTAATGCATTACCGGCTGCGCCAAGCGCACAGGATCAAACAGTTTGTGAAACAAATCCAATACAAACTTTAACAGCAACAGCAACCGTACCGGATGGCTTTAGCGTTGTTTGGTATGATGCAGAAACGGGTGGAGATGTAGTTCCAAGTCCGAATTTAAACACCGTTGGTGCAATAACTTATTATGCAGAAAGCGTAAATGATGCTACAGAATGTACAAGCAGCAGCAGAACAGCAGTGACCTTGACCATCAATGCAGCGCCAGTTGCACCAGAAAGTGGAGGAGACCAAACAGTATGTTCTGATGGTACAACAACACAAACTTTGACAGCGACAGCCACAGGCGGTACTATTACTTGGTACACGACTGAAACTGGCGGAAGTCCAATAGAAG